>JAEXUU010000400.1 GCA_023452965.1 Pseudomonadota bacterium
CCTGGCCGGCATGGTCGAGGCCATTCTGAAGGATGTCGCGATTGTATTGCAGCGCCGCCGAGGCGGCGTCGAGCAGCTTGAAGGCGGCCTCGGTCGAGAGGTTGCGCCGGCGTAGCAGCAGCGAAAGCACGAGGCGCGAGGAGGCCGCGCCGATCGCCGAGGAGAGCAGGTGCTCGCCGAAGCGCAGCATGTGGATGTCGGCCTCGCGCGCGCCGTTGAGCTCCTCGCCGCGCGACTGGGCGAAGCCCTCGAAGGCGCGCTGGGTGCGTTCCAGCCCGAGATAGCGGCCGATCGTCGATTGCAGCTCGGCCGCGGTGACGCTGGAGCGCCAGAGCGAGAACGACTGCGCCATGGTGGCACGATCGGAGTCGATGAACGCGTTGGCCTGGAGACGCTCCATCGCGCTCGCCGGCCGCGCCAGCGAGAAACCGACATAGCAGGCGAGGTTGATGCCGAGGCTCCAGAGCACGCCATGCGGCAGGCTGGGCAGCGAGATGCCGAGCAGGGCCTCCGGCCGCAGCGCGGCGATGCCGAGCGGGCCGTGCTGCACGATCTCGCTCCAGAAGCCGCCGGGCTGGGCGAGACTGGGCATCAGCAATGTGTAGAGCCAGGTGAGCAGCCCGGCCCCGAGCCCCATCGCCGCGCCGAGCGCGGTGCCGCGCCGCCAGAGCAGGCCGCCGAAGAAGGCCGGCGCGATCTGCGCGGTCGCGGCGAACGAAAGCAGGCCGATCGAGACCAGCGCCGCCTCGCCGGAGGCGCGGTAATAGGCGTAGCCGAGCAGGATCACCGCGACGATCGCGCCGCGGCGGATATGGACGACCTGCGAGCCGAGGTCGCCGCCGGTCGAGCCGTTCGCGCTCCTTCCGCGCGCCCAGGCCGCCGTGGCGCGGTCGGGGTCCGGCGCGACGCCGCGGCCGCGCAACAGCAGCGGCATGACGATATGGTTCGAGATCATGATCGCCAGCGCGACCGAGACGACGATCACCATCGCTGTCGCCGCCGAGAGCCCGCCGATGAAGACGAGCAGGGCGACCAGGCTGGCGCGCTCCTGCAAAGGCAGCAGGAGCACCGTCATGTCGCGGTCGATGCCCGAGCCGGTCAGCATCACCTCGCCGGCCGCCGCGAGCGGCAGGACGAAGAGATTGATCAGGATGAGGTAGAGCGGGAACATCCAGGCCGCGCGGCGCACGTCCCTGACGTCGCGGTTCTCGACGATCGCCATGTGGAACTGCCGCGCCAGCAGCAGTGCGGCGAAGGCCGACAGCACGGTCAGCGTCAGGAAGGTCGGCCAGTTCGAGGTCCGCTGCCAGATCGGTGGCGCATCGCCGGCGGCGCGGGTCGCTTGCGCCAGAAGGTCGGCGCCGCCGTCGAACAGCCCGTAGACGACGAACAGGCCGAGCGCCAGGAAGGCGACGAGCTTGATCAGCGACTCGACCGCGATCGCCAGGACGAGCCCGTCCTGGTGCTCGGGCGCGTCGATATGGCGGGTGCCGAAGGCGCAGGCGAAGCCGGCGAGGACGAGCGCGACCAGGAAGGCGAGGTCGCCCAGCACCGGCAGATCCGCCAGGGGCGCCGGCCCGCCGGTCGCGGCAAGGAAGACCGAGAGCGAGTTCGCCACGGCTTTGAGCTGCAACGAGATGTAGGGCAGGGCGCCGATCACGGCGACGATGCAGACCATCGCCGCGACGCGCTCGCTCTTGCCGTAACGCGCGCCCACAAAGTCGGCGATCGAGGTGATGTTCTGCGATTTCGCGATCGTCACGATGCGCGCGACGAAGCGGTGGCCGAGGCCGATGACGAGGATGGGCCCGACATAGATGCCGAGGAAGTCGAACCCGTTGCGATGTGCGAAGCCGACCGAGCCGTAGAAGGTCCAGGAGGTGCAGTAGACCCCGAGCGCCAGCGCATAGATCGTCGTGCGTGCCCGCCCGCTCATCAGGCGCCGGCCCGAGGTGTCGGCGAGATGGGCGATCGCGAACAGCGCGCAGAGATAGGCGAGCGCCGTCAGCACGACAGACCAGGCCGGAATCATCGGGCCTCCCTCGCAGCCACTGTTCTTCGGTCTAGCCTATCGCCGCAGGGCGCCGGCCGCCATCAGCCATTAGACCGGCGTGGACGCCGGCATTCTGTCTGCGGTCGTGGCACCGCCGCTGGCGCACCCGATGGGCGTGCCGCAGTGCTCGTCGTCGCCTGATCTTTGCAGACTGGCTGAACGAGGCCCCCGAAAACTGCCTTCGCCGTGGGAATGGCCGAGGAAAACGCCTGAATTGCTGTTTCCTCGGCTGGCGCGGCTGGTCTAGCGTGCGCGCGGGGGCGGCATTGCGCAGCGCGGTGCCGAAAACTGGCCAAGCATTCGGAAAGGCGCTCCATGTTAAATGAATTCAAGGAATTCGCGCTGAAAGGCAATGTCGTCGATCTCGCCATCGGCGTGATCATCGGTGCCGCTTTCGGCAGGATCGTCGAGTCGCTCGTCGGCGACATCATCATGCCGCTGATCGGCGCGATCGGCAGCGTCGACTTCTCCAACTACTTCTTTGGGCTGAACAGCGGCGTCACGTCGCCGGTTCTCGCCGATGCCAAGAAGCAGGGCGCCGTCCTCGCCTATGGCAATTTTCTCACCGTCGCGGTCAACTTTATGATCATCGCCTTCGTGCTGTTCCTCGTCGTCAAGGGCATCAATACCCTCCGGCGCAAGCAGGCGGCCAAGCCGGCCGAGCCGGTGGCGCCGCCGCAGGACATCGCCCTGCTCAGCGAGATCCGCGACCTGCTGAAGCAGAAGCAGGCCTGACGCCGCCATCGTCATTGCAAGCGTAAGCGAAGCAATCCAGGGGCGGCAGTGCTCCACGTCAACCTGGATTGCTTCGTCGCTTTGCTCCTCGCAATGACGGGACCGCGAACCATCACTGCGAGCGATCGGGTCGATCTCGCGATTTCATGCCGCCGCGCCCGGCGATGGGCTAGATTGGCCGGCATGTTTCCCGCGAAGGATCGACCATGAACATGCATGCCCCGGCCGGCACCAGCCTGATTGCCGACCTGCGACCCGAGGCCCGCAGCGCGCCCGAAAGCGGGATCGTCGAGGTCGTCAACCACGGCAGGCTGAAGCCCGGCCTGATCCCCCTCTGGGTCGGCGAGGGCGATCTGCCGACGCCGGAATTCATCGTCCGCGCCGCCAACAAGTCGCTGGCCGACGGCGAGACCTTCTACACTTGGCAGCGCGGCATCCCGGAGCTGCGCGAGGCGCTCGCCCGCTACCATACCGCGCTCTATGGCCGGCCCTTCGCAGCCGATCGCTTCTTCGTCACCGGCTCGGGCATGCAGTCGGTCCAGATCGCGGTCCGGATGATCGCCGGCGCCGGCGACGAGATCGTCATCCCGACGCCGGCCTGGCCGAACGTCGCCGCGGCGCTCGGCGTTGCCGGTGCCGCCACCGTCTGCGTGGCGATGGACTTCCACCAGGGGCGCTTCACGCTCGACCTCGGCAAGCTCGAGGCGGCGATCACGCCGCGCACGCGCGCTCTCGTCATCAACTCGCCGGCCAACCCGCCCGGCTGGACCGCGACCCGCGACGAACTCGCCGCGATCCTGGCGATCGCCCGCAAGCACGGCATCTGGATCATCGCCGACGAGATCTATGCGCGCTTCGTCTATGACGGCTCGGCCCGCGCCGCTTCCTTCCATGACGTGATGGAGCAGGAGGACCGCATCCTCTTCGTCCAGACCTTCTCGAAGAACTGGGCGATGACCGGCTGGCGCATCGGCTGGATCGAGGCTCCGCCGGCGCTGGGCCAGATCATCGAGAACCTGATCCAGTACTCGACCTCGGGCTCGCCGGTCTTTGTCCAGCGCGCGGCGATCGCGGCGCTCGACGAGGGCGAGCCCTTCGTCGCCGAGCAGATCGCCCGGGCGCGGGAAGGCCGGCGCATCATCGCCGAGGGGCTGAAGGCGACTAACCGCGTCTCGCTGCAGGCGCCAGACGGGGCGTTCTACCAGTTCTTCGCCGTCGATGGCCGCACCGATTCGCGGGCCCTCGCCATCGAACTGGTCGACACCGCCAATGTCGGCCTGGCGCCGGGCGCCGCCTTCGGGCCCGGCGGCGAGACCGGCCTGCGCCTCTGCTTCGCGCGCAAGGCGTCCGATCTCACCGAGGCCGTCGAACGGCTGCAGAAGGCGCTCTCGGCCTGAGCGCGAATGCATGGCAGATGCGCCATGCGGGCGTTTGACCAAAGCGGCCGTGCCCTTCATTGAAGCCGCCATGCGCCCTCCCGGCGCATGGCCTGAGGCATGCCCGTTCCGAACTTCCTGCCCTATCGCTTGCGCACATTGTCGCGCGAAGCTGCCCTGATCGCCTGCGCCGCGGTCGGCGGCGGGCTTTTCGCCCTGCTCGACATTCCCGCTGCCTGGCTCTCGGGCTCGATGCTGCTGGTCTCGATCATCGGCGTGATCCGGCCGCTGCCGGATCTGCGCAAGCCCTGGTTCGATTCGACCATGGTGATGTCGGGTGCGCTGATCGGCTCCTCCGCCACGCCCGAGGCGCTGGCGGCGACGGCGCGCTATCCCGGCTCGCTCTTCATCCTGATCGTCGCGCTGGCGGCGATCATGCTGGCCACGGGGGCCTATCTGCGCTTCGTCGCGCGCTGGTCCTGGATCGATTCCCTGCTCGCCGCCGCCCCCGGAGCGCTCTCGGCGGTGATCTCGGTGGCGCAGGACAAGGGCGCCAATATCGGCCGGATCGCCGCGATCCAGCTCTTCCGCATCCTCGTGCTGGTCGCCGTGCTGCCCAGCATCATGAAGCTGAGCAGTGGCGGTGGCGGCGCGGTCGGCGCCCCGCCGCCGTTGCCGGTGGTCAGCCTTCCCGCCATGGTGCTGGTGCTCGGCAGTGCCCACGCGACCCGC
>JAEXUU010000441.1 GCA_023452965.1 Pseudomonadota bacterium
GTTCGACAGCGGCCGGCCGCTGCTCGGCCGACCGGGCGACGGCCGCCGCGGGCGGGGCCATCGAAGCCTGGGCGAGCGGCAGGGTGGCGTTGCGCTTGCCGAACATCTCAGGCCTTCCGGCGCATCAGCTTGGCAACCAGCGGCTCGAACAGGCTGCGCCTGCCGCGCTTGGCTTCGCCACGCCCCGTCAGCACCGTCGCGATCTGGACGAAGGCCTCGGCGACCTTGCCGCCCGCCTGGACCTCGGCGATCATCTGGCCGTTATTGGCGGCCGTCCCGAAGAGCTGGGCGTCGAAGGGGATCGCATTCAAGACCTCGACGCCGAGCGCCTTGGCGAACTCCGCTGCGTCGATCTCCGGCCGCTTGGCGATTCCGACCTGGTTGAGGATCAGCCGCGGCACGGAATCGTTGGGCCGCGCCGCGCGCAGCAGGTCCATCAGATTCTTGGCGTTGCGCAGCGAAGCCAGTTCCGGCGCGGCGACGATCACGACCTCGTCGGCGCCGATCAGGGTGCGCTTGGCCCAGCCCGTCCAGACATGGGGCACGTCCAGCACGATGCAGGGCACGCTGGCGCGCAGCAGATCGAGCAGAAGGTCGAGCGAATCCTCACCGAGATCGATGGTGCGGTCGAGAACCGCCGGCGCCGCGAGAAGAGCCAGGTTCTCGCTGCAGCGCGAGAGCAGCCGGTCGAGCATATTGGCATCGAGGCGGTCGGGCGCGAACACCGCCTCGGCGATGCCTTGCGGCGGATCCTGGTTGAAGTCGAGCCCCGCCGTGCCGAAGGCGATATCGAGGTCGACGATCACGGTCGAGGCATCGAGATTGCGGCCGATCGCCCAGGCGAGGTTATGCGCGACGGTCGATGCGCCGACGCCGCCCTTGGCTCCGACCACCGCAATGGTGCGCCCGAGAGTTGCCGCACCCGGCGTGGCGTAAAGCTCCGACAGGGTTCGCAGCACATCGAGAACGCCGAGCGGTGCGATCAGATAATCGCTGACGCCGCGGCGGATCAGGTCGCGATAGAGCTGGACATCGTTGACATGGCCGATGACCACGACCTTGGTGCCGGGGTCGCAGCTCTCGGCCAGCGCATCGAGGCTGGCGATCAAGCGCGCCGGCTCGGTGGCTGTCTCCAGCACGATCACGTTCGGCGTCGGCGCGGCGCGGAACGCCTCCACCGCAGCGGCAGGGCCGCCCATCTGGATACGGGACTGCGCCTTGTCCATGCGCCGGTCGGCCGTCACCGCCTGCATGGCGGCGGCGACTTCCTGCGTCTCGCAGAAGGCCTGCAAGGTGATGCGCGGCAGCGGCGCGATAATCTCCTCGCCGGGCATTTCCGTCTCGTGGAGCGAACCGGCTGCCATCACTTGCCTCCGACGGCCTTGGTGATTTCAGTCTGCTCCTGGCGATACTCGGTCGACGGATCCTTGCCCTCGCGCAGCTTCCTGATCGCCTCCATGCGCTTCTGGGTGGCGAGCCGGCCTTCGCTGCGGGCGCGGACGAGATCGAGCGGGTCGGCGACCTGCGCAGCGAGATTGGCCTGCGTCGAGCAGCCGAGGTTCCACAAGGGCTGGTTCGAGGCATCGGTCTTGTAGCTCGAGACCCCGGCATCCTCAGGCCATTGCCCGCAGGCATGCGGCAGACCCGCCTGGAGCGAGGCATAGGTCAGGCGGATCGGCGAGGCGAGGCCGGGATCAACGACCGGATAGGTCCTGACCTGGAGCGCACCCTGGGACACGCCGGCCTGCGCCAGCGAGCGGCGAATGCCCTCGAGCGTGTCGCGCGCCGCAAGTTCCCGCCCGGTGCCGGTCGGCACCTCGGCGACCAGGCCGCCGCGGCCGCTGCGGCGATAGTCCTGTCCGAAGCGGGCGACATCATCGGCCTGGCGCGGGTCGAGCCCACCGCCGGCGCGGCCAACGAAGACATCGAGGGAGCGCGGCGCGTCACGCAGGACGATCGGATGGCGCTCGCGCGTGTCGAAGGGCGCGCCCCCCGCCGTGAGGGCGCCCTTGGCGCAGGCGCCGAGGGCGAGCGCGGCTGCGAGCACGGCCAGGAGGCCAGCCGGGCCGCGACGGCGCTTCGGGCTTGTGTCGTCTTTCGTCACGCTCGCAATCCCTTGCAGATGCATGTCCGCTCCCCCTCAATCGGCGATGAAGCCGACGCGGCCGCGATACGCCTGGGGAACAGGCCCGCCACTGGTCGTCCCGTAGATCTTGTTGAGACGCCCCATCAGGACCGTCTGCGCATCATGGGCCTCGACGAAGCCGTCATCGGGCCGGTTGAGCTGGCCGGGGTCGATCGGTTTGACGATATAGGGCGTCACCGCGATCATCAGCTCCGTTTCCTCACGCTGGTAGTCGCGCGAGCGGAACAGCGTGCCGATGATCGGGATGTTCATCAGGCCGGGCAGACCGTTGATCGCCTGGCGCGAAACACGCTGGATCAGACCGGCCGTCGCCAGCGTACCGCCGGAAGGCAACTCGACCGTGGTATCGGACTTGCGCACGCGGAAGCCGGGAGCGTTGACCGCAGTGCTCTCGGTCGGGTTGAGGCGAAGCTGGTTTTCGAAGTCGAGCTCGGTGACCTCGGTGGCGATCCGCATCGAGATCCTGCCCTCGGACATCACGATGGGCGTGAAGTTCAGCGAGACGCCAACTGGCTTGTAGGCGATGTTGAGCACGCAGCGATTGGACAAATCGCACGAATAGCCGTTCGGTATCGGCACCTCGCCGCCGGCAGTGAACTTGGCGCTCTCGCCCGAAATCGCCGTCACGGTCGGCTCGGCGAGCACGCGCGAGAGCCCGGCCCGTTCGAGCGCTCGCAGGGTAAAATTGGTCGAGTTGCCGATGCCTGCACCAATCGCGGTTGCCGCGAGCTGCTGCGGTTGCAACGAGAAAGGCGTGTCGATCGTTGGCGTGATGCTGAACTTGCCGAGCTTCCACTCACCGGTCGAGTTGATGCCGAGCTGCTTGATTGCCTTGCGCGAGACCTCGGAGACGACGACCTTGACCATGACCTGATCGCGCCCGCGAATGGTCAGCGAGTTGATCACCGCCCCTTTGGTCGTGCTCTGGATCAACCCTCCCGTGGTCGAATTGCCGACGAAGGCACCCGCTATATCCATAGCCTGCGTCGCCTCGGAGGCGCTGGCGACGGTGCCGACCAGCAGGATCGAATTGCCGGCCGGCTTCACCTGAATTTGCGCCTGCGGCATCGCCGAGCGCAGGGTCTGGCGCAGCACGTTGAGGTCGCGCCCGACCTCAATCTCAAGCGCGGTGATCTGCCGGCCTTCGGCATCCATCACGAACATCGAGGTCTGGCCATCGGCCATGCCGATGATGAACAGCTTGCGCGCCGAGCGCACGACGGCGTCGGCGACCTTGGGGTTGGCGACGAAGACTTCCTTGGCGTCACGCGGCAATTCGACGATCAGCGAACGGCCGATCGAAAGGTCGAGCTTGCGCGCGATCGCATGCTCGCTCGCGCCGACATTCAGCACCGGCGCGGCGCCGGTCGCCTGGGCAAGGGCCGGTGCGGCAGCGCTCAACACAGCGAGTGGCAGAAAGGCAAGGCCGAAGCGCCGCCGCATGGCAGGGCTGTGGAAGGAGCGAAATGCGTTCGCGGCGGGAATCATGGCTTTACGCCCTTGCTGGTCACGCCGTAGCGCACGAGGGTCATTCCGCCCTCACTGGCCGGCGCATTCTGGTCGCCGGCATCCTGAAGGCTGCGCAGCACCAGCGAGAGCGAACTGGTCTTCTGCGCGAGGGTCACGATGTCGACCTGGTTCGGCTCGAGTTCGAGGGTTGCGGTTTCGCCGACCACGACCTTGTCGCCATTCTTCTCCTGGACGTTCTGGCCGATCGCCAGCACCCGGACATTGACCAGGATGGCTTCGCTGAACGGCGGCGAGCCGTCCTTGCTGTTGTCGTCGCGCGTGGTGCTGATCACGTCGACGCGGTCATTGGGCAAGATGAAACCGCCAGCGGTGTTGGCGCCGCGGCTGTCGGTGGTGATGGCGACGGCACGCTTGCCGGCCGGCAGGATGGCGGAGAGGAAGCCGGCCGCGTCGGTGCGGATGAGTTTCTCGCGGCGGATCGGCTCGGAGCCGAAGAGCTGGGCCCGCGCAACCTGGCCGACGAACTCGGCCTCGCCCTCGGGAGCATCCTCGCGGCGAATCACGCCGGTGGGCAGGCTCGCCAGCGGCCAGGCGATCCAACGCAGATCGCTGGCGGTGAGCCGGTTGCCGACGGGAACATCGACCGCCGCGACCAGCACTTCCATGGTCGGTGCGGGCTCGTACTTCGTCACCGCTGGGGTCTTGGATGGCCGGCTGATCAACAGCGCAGCGGCCAGCCCGGCGACCAGCGCGATTGCGAGGATGATGATTCTGGCGGCACTCATGGTTGGCTGATCCTCAGCCAGCATGAACTGGCTCCTAGTCGGATCGTGCCGCCGGAATCGTCAACTTATGGTTAACCGGACGTATCTTTTTAGCGGGAGTTGCCGGTCTCTGGCGGCTTTGACCCTGCTCAGAGACCGATTGCCGCCCGCCAGATCGCGGTCTGCGGCAGAACCGCGAGCGCACCGAATGCCAGCGCCACACCATAGGGCACACCCTGTTGCACGCCGTGCAGTTGTTTCGCCCATGCCCAGTTCTCCGCCCGGCCGGGCAGCGGCGCCTCGCGCAGCTTGTAGAGAACGATCGTGAGCACTCCACCCGCGAGCGCAGTTGCCAGGAGGTAGAGGAAAAGCGGCTCGAAGCCGAACCACAGCGCCGTCGCAGCGACGAGCTTGGCATCGCCGCCCCCGACCCAGCCAGCCGCGAACAGGCCGACGCCAACGACAAGCGCCACAAGCCCGGCCGCGACATGCCAACCCACCTGGCCCCAGCTCAGGCCGAGACTGACAGCGCAGACTGCAAAGGCCGCGAGCAGAAACAGGCACAGGCGGTTCGAGATCGTCATCGTGATGATGTCGCTCGCCGCAGCATAAGCCATGGCGGCAGGAAAGACGACGAGGACGGCAATCAGCGGCAGCGACATGACTTCGTCTCCCGGAACATCAGCTTGAAGGTCATAGACCGGCGGGTCTGATCAAAGCCTTACCGGAGTTGCAGAAATCCGGCTGGGACGATCTCCAGGGCCAGCCGTCGACCCTGGCTAGCCGGAAACAGGAACGCCCCGGCAAACCGGGGCGTTCGAATCTCTCGCCCTGAGGCGGCGCGTGTCAGATGGATGTCGGATCAGGCGCAGCTCAGTTCGTCCGCAAGCGGATCAGGCAGCCGCTCCACGCAGCTCGTTCGCGATACGGGTCAGGACGGCCATCAGGGCCGAGCCGACCAGGTTCATGCCGGCGATGGCGACGACGGCGATCAGGGCAGCGATCAGGCCGTACTCGATGGCGGTCGCGCCGGACTCGTTCTTGGCAAAGCGAGCGAAAAGCTTGGTCATGGTAGTCTCCTTTTGCACCACGGTTTGACTGCTGCCTTGCTCTGGATCGGCTTCGGTCAGCGACAATTGCGAAGCTACACGGACCGCATTGCTGATCAGTTAAAGCGACTCAAGAATTCAGAGAATTGCGGACGCATTTCTTGGATGGTTAACACGATCCTATTTCAATTCAGGAGTTAAAGATGCGTATATATATTGGTACAATTTTAGTTATTACAGTATTTGCTTCCGACGCGCAAAGCTGATGACTTTCTTTCTCTCCCAGATCGAGCACCAAATTACCCAGTTTTGATGCATTACCCAAAGCCTTGTCGTCCTAACGGCACCTCTCTGCGGCGGCCAGACCGCCATCTTAGGAATTGGTTCATCATTTTCGGCTTTGCTCGGCCTGTTGGAGATCTTGGGGCGCGAGCCATGTTGATTGCGATGACCGCCTCGCGGCTTGTTCTCATCGCCGCCATTGCGGCCAGCGTGCCCGTCTGGTCCCCGGCAATCGCTCAGACACGCCCGGCACCGGCGCCCGCTCCGGCCGCCGCAGCGAGCCACCAGGAGTGGGTGGTCGTAACCGTCGATCACGCCAAGGTGGTACGCCTGCCCGAAAGGGCGCAAACCGTGATCGTCGGCAACCCTGCAATCGCCGACGTCTCAGTCCAGCGAAACGGCGTGATGGTCGTCACCGGAAAGAGTTTCGGGGTGACCAACCTGATCGCGCTCGACGGCAGCGGCACGCTGCTGGCGGAGTCCTCCGTACGGGTACAGGCCGCCAGCGATTCGATGCTGACCGTGCAGCGCGGCCTCGAGCGTGAAAGCTATTCCTGCACGCCGGTCTGCCAGCCGGCGGCGCAGCTCGGCGACGTCAAGCGCTTCTTCGACGAGGTCGGCGGGCAGAACAGGGCCCGCAACACCGCCGCGACGGGCGATCGGCGCTAACCCAGCGGCCTGCGCGGTCGGGCGCAACTGTGCAATCTGCCTGCTTGTCGAGACGTCAATTCTAAAGCTGAGCCGGCACTTAGGCAGCTTAAGCGGGCGGGGAAGCGGTCTATCGGCCGGACTTGCCCGGCCGGGTCAGTCTTCATCGCGCAGCGCTGAAGCTCGCGCTCTAAACGTACGGGATAGCGAGGTTTGACGGAGCGGCGCCAGGCAATGCCTGCCCGGCTCCGTCGATTTCGTTCAGATCGTCTGGTTGTAGGCGCCGACTTCCGGGTTCTCGCGCAGCACGCCGTCGATCGCCTTGAACATCTCGCGCATGCGGGCTTCCGAGACCGGGCTCTCGCAGACCACGACCAGCTCCGGCTTGTTCGAGGAGGCGCGGATCAGGCCCCAGGTACCGTCCTCGTTGACGACGCGGACACCGTTGACGGTGATGACGTCGACGATCTTCTGACCGGCGATCTTCTCGCCCGCCGCCTGCATCGCCTGGATCCGCTGGGTGATCTTGTCGCTGACGCCGTATTTGATCTCGTCGGCGCATTTGGCGGCCATGGTCGGCGTGCCCCAGGTCTTGGGCACGGCAGCGTAGAGCTCGGCCATCGACTTGCCGGGGTTGCGGTCGAGCATGTCGATCACCGCGATGGCGGTGACGACGCCGTCGTCATAGCCGCGCCCGACCGGCGCATTGAAGAAGAAGTGGCCGGATTTCTCGAAGCCGGCGAGCGCGTTGAGATCACGGACCCGGCGCTTGATGTAGGAGTGGCCGGTCTTCCAGTAATCGGTCTTGACGCCGAGCTTCTGCAGTTCCGGATCGGTCGAGAACAGGCCGGTCGACTTGACGTCGACGACGAACTGCGCGCCCGGATTGAGCTTGCCGAGATCGCGGGCCAGCATCACGCCGATCTTGTCGGCAAAAATCTCCTCGCCATGATTGTCGACGACGCCGCAGCGGTCGCCGTCACCGTCGAAGCCGAGCGCGACATCGGCGCCGTGCTGCTTCACGGCGTCGGCCATGGCGTGCAGCATCTTCATGTCTTCGGGGTTCGGATTGTAGCGCGGGAAGGTGTGGTCGAGCTCGGCATCCATCGGGATGACCTCGCAGCCGAGCGCTTCCAAGATCTGCGGCGCGAAGGCGCCGGCAGTGCCGTTGCCGCAGGCGGCGATGACCTTGAGCTTGCGCTTGATCTTCGGGCGATTGGTCAGATCGGCGATGTAGCGCGCCGGAAAATCCGGGACGAACTGGTAGGAGCCGCCGCCCGGCAGGTCGAAATCGCCGGCGAGCACGATGTCGCGCAGCTGCCCCATCTCGTCGGGACCGAAGGTGACCGGGCGCTGGGCGCCCATCTTGATGCCGGTCCAGCCATTATCGTTATGCGAGGCGGTGACCATGGCGACGCAAGGCACGTCGAGCTCGAACTGAGCGAAATAGGCCATCGGCGACATGGCGAGGCCGATGTCGTGGACCTTGCAGCCGGCCGCCATCAGGCCGGTGACCAGCGCCATCTTGATCGAGGAGGAGTAGCTGCGGAAGTCGTGCGCGGTGACGATCTCGGGCTTGACGCCCATGCGCCGGATCAGCGTGCCCAGCCCCATACCGACGGCCTGCACGCCCATCAGGTTGAGCTCTTTCCCGAAGAACCAGCGCGCATCGTATTCGCGGAAGCCGGTCGGCTTCACCATCGGCAGCGATTCATAGTCGAAAGTGTTCGGGAAGAGCTCGGGCAGGGGCTTCGGAAACATCGGGCCATCCATCTTCGAGGAGAGCGGGCCAGGCAGAGCCCGCAGGAGACATGCTGAGCGGAAAGGCCACAGGCTACATGAACGGAGCCTGAGCATGAGAGGGCAAGGACGCAAGGCCGGCATAGCCCATCGGAATGGCGATGGGAACGGAAAGCCTCAACCGCGCAGGACCATCCTTCCGCCCTGGACTTCATAGCCGGAAAGCTTGCGCAGGAAGGAGGTGCCGAGCAGGCTCACGCCGAGTACGCCCGCGGGCAGCACCACGGCGTCGACGTCGCGAACGAGAATGTCGCCGAGCCGAATCTCGCGCAGACGTATCCGCGCGCCCCTGACCACGCCATTGGCGGTGCCAAGGGGGTAATTATAGGCCGAGCGATCCGGCTTCACGCCCAGCGCCCGCGCATCGGAGTCGGTCAGCGCGACGACGCTCGCACCGGTATCGACCATCATCCTGACCCGATAATTGTCGATCGAAGGGTGCACTATGTACTGGCCGCGATAATCGGCGCTGATCGTCAGGGAACGACGCTCCCCCAAATTTCCAGCGGGGCGCTCCGGGCGGGCGACAGGGAGAGCCGCCTCGTCCTTGGTATCCAAGGCGAGATTGTTCGCATGGTTGAGTGCCAGCAGGCCGGTGATGCCGGCTATGCCCAGGGACCAGACGATCGGCCGCGGCGCCATCCAACGTCCTTTCACGCGTTTCCGCTGCGAGATAGCCGCGCCGAGTGCTGACGAAGCGTGAATCGGAAGCCGAACCCAGCGAGATCCGCCTGGGTGCCCTATCGGCAGGCTTAACGCCTGCTCAAACCGATCACGCAAAATCTACAGGAAGCTCTGCCCGACCAGGGCCTCGATCGCCTCGCGGCGGGGCACGCTCGGTTGCGCGCCGGCGACGGTGCAGGCAAGCGAGCCGGCGGCGAGGCCGCGCTGCAACGCGCCCGAAAAGCCGAAGCCCGCCTGCAGCGCCGCGGCGAAGGCTCCGACGAAACTGTCGCCGGCGGCGACGGTATCGACCACCGCGACCCGAGGCGCCGCGAGCCGGCGGCGTACGCCGCCATGCCAGCCGACCGCGCCCTCGGCGCCGAGCGTGACGATGCAGGCGATGCCGCGCTCGGCATCGAGCCGCTGGGCGATTGCATCTGGCTCGGTCTCCGCCCAACCGAGGCCCTGCGCGAGCAGCGCCGCCTCGTGCTCGTTGGCGATCAGGATATCGGTCAGCCCGAGCAGTTCCGGAACCGGCACGCCGGCCGGGGCGAGGTTGAGGAGCACGCGACCGCCGGCCGCGCGCATGGCCTTCGCCGCGCGAAGGCACTGCTCTTCCGGCACCTCGCGCTGAAGCAGCAGCAGATCGCCCTCGCCGAGACCCATCGCCGCCAGCGCATCGGCGCTGGCCTCGGCATTGGCC
>JAEXUU010000579.1 GCA_023452965.1 Pseudomonadota bacterium
TACTTCGGCGGGAGCCTCCGGCACGCCGTCGAGCTCTACCTGACCAGCGAGCTCGCCAGCAATCTCGTGGTGCTGCCGATGGTACTGACGGCGCCGCCTCTACGGACCCTGCGCCAGCATGCCAGTGCGCTCGGCCGCTCGGTCCGCCCCCTGCTGCCGGTAGCTGCGCTGCTCATTTCGATCGCGGCGGGGAGCATGATCGGCGGATCGGGCGCCATCTCGGCCCCGATGCCCGCTCTGCTCTGGTGCGCGCTGAGCTATGGCGTGTTCCCGACGGCGGTGCTGACCTTCGCCACCGGCCTCTGGCAAGGCACCGCTCTGGTGACCAACCTGCCGCCGAGCGCGGCGGAGTTCCTGCCCGCGGTGATCGCGCATCGGCTCAGCCTCGCCCTGCTGGCGCTCGGACCGATCATGGTTTCCAGCATCAACAGCGCACGCAGCGAGTTGGTGAAGGAGCTGAACCGCGCTGCCAACGAGGATTCCCTGACCGGGACCCTGTCGCGCAGGGCTTTCATGCAGCGTAGCGAAGCCGTGCTGGCGGAAAGCGCCCGCCAAGGCACCAGCCTCGCCCTGCTGATGCTCGATGCCGATCAGTTCAAGCGTATCAACGACGAGCACGGCCACGCCGCCGGCGATGCCGCATTGGTCGCGCTGGCCCGAGAAATCGGCGCGATGCTGCGGCCGCAGGACCTGTTCGGACGGATGGGCGGCGAGGAATTCGCGATCGTCCTGCCGGAGATCGAGCCGGTCGACGCCCTGGCCGTGGCCGAGCGCCTGCGCGAAGCCTGCGCCAACATCGAGTTGATGCTCGACAATGGCAGGGTTGTCCGCATCACGATGAGCATCGGCCTGGTATGCTGCCCAGCAGCCACCGCCTCGCTTCAAAGTCTGCTGAAGCAGGCCGACGACGCCCTCTATGCCGCCAAGCGGGACGGGCGCAACCGCGTCGTGCAGGCCGCGCCGCTCGCCGCCTGAACAGCCTCACTTCTCCTTGATCGAGAGCCCGTTCTTGCCGACCGAGATCTCGACGCCTTCCGGCTGCTTCTTCTCCTGGTAGAGCGCATAGCTCGTCGCAGCGAGGCCGGCGATGAGCAGGCCGACGAGGAGGAAGAGCAGATTGCGCGAGATGGTCATGAAATAGAACTCCAGTCATGAAAAAGCGCCGCTCTCGCGCGGCGCTCTGACTGGAACGCGCTTATTCGCGTGCGGTTCCCGGGGGCATGCCGCGTTCGGCCCCACCTGCCCCCGCCTCGCGTGCCTCGGCCTGGGCTGCGAGCCGGCCGAGCCAGGCGACCGCGACGCTCGACCAGGTGATGCCGAGGCACCAGCCGCCGAGCACGTCGCTCGGCCAGTGCACGCCGAGATAGATGCGGCTGACGCCGATCGCGATGATCAGGAGCCAGGCGACCCAGAGACAGATCCGCGAGATATCGGCCCGGCGCGAAGCGATACCGACGAAGCCGGCTATGCCGAGCAGCACGACTGCCGAGAGGAAGGCGTGCCCGCTGGGAAAGCTCGCGGTGAAGGTCAGGGCCGCATGCTCGACGATGTCGGGGCGTTCGCGCCCGATCGCGATCTTCAGAAGCGTGCTGGCCGCCACTCCCGACAGCACGGTCACGATGAGCCCGAGCGCCAGGCGCCAATGGCCGCAAAGCCGCAAAGTGAGAGCCGCCACCACCGTCATCGTGCCGAGCGCGACGAAGCTGCCGAGCGCGGTGACATCGCGCATCATCTCGCGGAACCAGGCCGGGCCGAGCGGGGTCGACGGGTCGGCGGCGTCGCGAAACAGCATCACCAATCTGGTGTCGAAGGCGAAGTCACGGCCGGCGATGACGAAGATCGCGAGGCCGAGGAAGCCGAAAGCCGCGGCGGTCGGCAGGAGGAAACGCGGCTGCAGGAGAAACATCGAGAGCTATCCAGGCGGGAGTGGCGGCGGCCTATGACGAAAGCGTGTTCAGATTTCGGCCGGCCGCGCAGCGATGGCCTGCAGCGCGGCCGGCAGCAACCGGTATTCGAGCGAGCCGGCGCGGCGCTCGACCTCGCCATCGAAGGTGACATGGCCGCGTCTCTTGTCGCGACGGGTCAGCGTCACCGCTTCGGCGGTCAGCGAGACGAGGTTGCGCGAGGTGCGCCAGCTTCCGGTCAGCATCGAAAGCGCCGCCTTGGCGCGCGAGAGCAAGCCGCCGGTATCGAGGATGTGCACCTCCAACTGGCCGCCATCCAGCCGGTTGCGACGCCACTCGGCGCCGTCGAACTGGTTGACGGTGACCAGCACGGCGTCGGCCTCGACCTGGCGCTGCTCGCCGCCGATCTCCATGGCGACGCGGATCGGCCGGGTGAACAGGATCGAGCGCGTCGCAGCGAAGGCGAAGGCGATGGTGCGGCTGAAGGGAAAGCGCCGGCGGGCATGCTCGCGCTCGCGGGCCATCAGGCTGAAGAAGCCCATGCCGGAAATCGAGTGGAACGGGCGGCCGTTGATGCTGCCGAGGTCCATGGCAACGGGCTCGCCCCGGCAGAGCGCCGCGACCCGCTCCTCGATCGTTCCGAGCAGGCCGAGATCGCGGCCGAGCACGTTGACGGTGCCGAGCGGCAGGATGCCGACCGGCCGTGTGCAACCGAGCAGCACGGGCAAGGCGCCGTTGACGGTGCCATCGCCCCCGGCGATCACGGGAATGATGTTCTCGTCCTCGATCGCCGTGCGCAGGCGCTCCTGAAGCTGGCGCGGCGGCAGCAGCTCGATCTCGGCCCTGCAGCCGGCCGCGGCGAAAGCCTCCTTGAGGCGATGCGAGAAATTATCTGCCCCGGCCTCGAGCACGGTACCGGCACGCGCATTGGCGATGACCCGGAAGCAGCGAAGCTGCGCCCTCGCCTCAGGCTCGACCGATGGTTCCGACAGGTCCGGCATGGCTAGGCGGCGATATGGGCACCCCTTTCGTCCGGCACAAGGCGCGGCCGCGGCGACGAGGCGCGCAGCGGAATCTCCTCGGCGACTTCCTCGGTGACCACTTCAAAACGCTGCAGGAGGTGCGAGCCGAAGGAATTCAGCATCGGCACGTCGGTGGCGTCGCGGCCGCGCGCAATGACGACCCGGCCGATACGGGGTTGGTTGTGCCGCGCGTCGAGCGTGTACCAGCGCCCGTCCAGCCAGACCTCGAACCAGGCGTTGAAATCCATGGGCGCCGGGTTCGGCGGCACACCGATGTCGCCGAGATAGCCGTTGCAGTAGCGCGCGGGAATGTTGAGGCAGCGGCAGAAGGCGACTGCGAGATGCGCGAAGTCGCGGCAGACGCCGATGCGCTCCTCATAAGCCTCGGCGGCGGTGCGGGTGCTGCGCGCGAAGGCATAGCCGAAAGTCAGGTGGTTATGGACGAAATCGACCACCGCCTGCACCCTGCCCCAGCCCGGCTCGAGATGGCCGAACAGGTTCCAGGCCGTGTCCATCAGCTTGTCGGTCTCGCAATAGCGGCTGCCGAGCAGGAAGACCATCAAGTCGGCGGGAATCTCGGCGGGCGACAGCTGGCGCGCAGTGGGCGCAACGACGTCGGGCCGACCGCCATCATAGATCAGGCCGCTCGCCTCGAGCCGAACGCCGCCTGCCGGCGCAACCATGCGGCGGCAGATGTTGCCGAACATGTCGAAATGCCGCTCGACACGCAGCGGAACGCCAGCGTCCGCAAGGCCGGTCGCGCACATCTCGTCCGGCGCCAGCCGGTCGTGACGCCGAGAAGGGTGGACGTCGAGCATGGTCACCAGCGGGGTCGGCCGGTCACAGACGATCTCGATGCGATAGCCGTAGCGGATCTGCATTCCCGTCTCCTCTGTCACTCTGGAATTCGTCGGTGGGCGCTGACGCGTCTTCTGCGGACACCGCCATGCGCGCCTGCCCGGAGCAGGAGCACCTGCCCTAAAAAAGATGCGGGCCTTTCGGCCCGCATCACGCTGTCGCAGCGATCCGGCTGGGGGGATAGCAATCGCCGCGACGGGCGCCTTGGAGAAGCGATAGCCGCAGGGGCCGTCACATCATCCAGTAGGGCATGGTGCCGTAGTAGTCGTGCACGCGCTTGCCGTATTCCTTGTCGTGCCAATCGGGCTCGCCATCGCTGCCGTACATCGGCGCGGCCTCGAGCTTTTCGCGGGTCAGCGGCACGACATAGCCGCCGCGGTCGACATCGTAGTCGAGCATGCTCCACGGGACGGGATGATACTTCTCGCCGAGCCCGAGGAAGCCGCCGAACGACATGATGGCGTAGGCGACCTTCCCGGTGGCCTTGTCGAGCATGACGTCATAGATCGAGCCGAGATGCTCGCCTGAGGCATTGTAGACGTCGGTGCCGGCGACGCGGGCGCCGGCGATCAGCGGGTTCGCAGCAGTCGCAGCCGCGGTCATCGTTGCGCTCATCGTTTCCCTCCATTGAATTCACGGGCCAGCGCGAACCGGCCTGCCAAACCAACGCCGCAACTTGGTCGCTGTTCCACGGCAAGAGAGACAAATTCGACGAGCCTGCCGGCCGGACGGGTTCGCCCGCTGCAGGCACCGGCTTGGAGTTCCGGGCCTGCCACCCGCAGGCCTCATCCGGAACCTTTGCCGACACGGTTCGTTGATGCCGCAGGTGATGGGCCGTTGCCGTCTCGCTGCGGTGGCTGCCCGGAGCGTGTCGGACCATGCCCCGGCGAAAGACGACCCAAGCCGAGGAGGCGAGGCAGCCCCTCCCGCCTCCGGCGCAAAGCAAGGACTAAAGCCATGAAAAAACTCATCATCGTCGCCCTGGCCGCCGGTTCTCTCGGCGCCTGTACGGCGCGTGAGGAAAACACGGCGACAGGCGCCCTGATCGGTGCCGGCACGGGCGCCGTCATCGGCGGCCTTGCGACCGGCCGCGCGGGCGGTGCAGCGGCGGGCGCAGCGATCGGCGGAGTCGGCGGTGCGATCATCGGAAATGCGACCACGCGCGACCGGGTCTGCGTCGGACGAGACGAATGGGGTCGCCGCGTCAGCTACGCCTGCTGAGCCGGCCAGGATATCCTCTAGCTGCGAGGGGCGGTGCTCAACCGCTCCT
>JAEXUU010000581.1 GCA_023452965.1 Pseudomonadota bacterium
GGGCGAGGGCTTCGAGATCGGCCGTGTCACGGGCGTTGCGATAGGCGTAGAGCGCGCCGCGGCGGTGGATGAACCCGGCGATCCCGGCCCTTTCGGCGCGCGCCAGCCAGGCCGGCAGCGCGAGCTGCTGCAGGGTTATGAGCCCGGTGATCGAGCGCTCATAGGCGGCCGGGCGCGCCGCCAGCAGGAAGCGCGCCAGCCAGGGCAGCATTTGCGGGAGATAGCCGAGGCGGATCGCCAGCGGCCCGAGCGGATCGAGTAGGAAGCCCGGCACCTTTCGCAGCATGCCGGGGCTGGCGATCGGCAGGATGTCGGTATGGGCGATGATGCCGGCATTGCCGCGCGAGGGGCCAAAGGCCGGCCCCTCCCTGTCGAGGATCAGGACCTCATGGCCCTCGTCCAGCAGGGCATGGGCGGTGGCGACGCCGACGATGCCGGCTCCGACGATCCCGACCTTCATGCGGCGAGCTGCTTGAGAGCGGCAGGCTGCTTGACCTCGATCTCGATGAAGGCGATCGGGTGGGGCGAGCCGTTCATGACGTCATGCTGGATGCCGGCCTGGCGCATATAGGCCTGGCCCTGGACCAGCGGCACGTCCGTCGCCTTCTCGCCGTCATGGATACGCAGCGTGCCGTCGACGAGCATGACGACGAAATAGGGCCAGCCATGGCTGTGCCAGCCGGTGACGGCGCCGGGCTCGAAATCCCAGCGCGTGATCCGGATCGCTTCGTCATCCTGCTGCAGCGTGGCGACGGCGGGGATGGTGCAGGTGAAAGCCATGTCTTCTCCAGTTCGACAACCGGGCCGTGTCGCCCTCGCATGCGTGCCGGTCGGCTGCGCCCGCGGTTCGACCGCCAGAAGTTGGCCCAGCGGCAAGGAGGCGTCGAGATCGCGAGGCGGGAGCCGGCAATGCGCCGGGCGCCGTCGATCTTGCTCGCGATCTTCCTTGCGCGCGGGCGGCTTTCGGCAGCAGACAGCGGCCGGCTGCCCTTTTCGACAGGATTTCGAGGATTTGATATATCAATGAGGCGAGCAGCGTCAAACCTCGGTTTCCCGCGAGCAGGAGCGTCGATGTGAACCGGTCCGGTGTTGTCGAGATGGATGGCGGGGAGGCGGCGGAGCGCTCGGCTCCGGCGAGCCTTGCCGATCTCGCCTATCGCCGGCTGGAGGAGGCGATCGTGACGCTGTCGCTGCGCCCCGGCGCGATCCTGAACGAGGCGCAGATGACCGGGCTCGTCGCTCTCGGGCGTACGCCGGTTCGCGAGGCGTTGATCAGGCTGGCGCAGCAGGGGCTGGTCGAGATCCTGCCGCGCAAGGGCATCGCGATCACCGACATCAACGCCATCGATGTGATGGCGGCGCTCGATGCACGCGAGGTTCTGGAACGACTGATCGCATCCGAGGCGGCGCGCCGGGCCGGGCCCGGCGAGCGCATCGCGATCCTCGCCAAGGCGCGTGCGATGCGACAGGCGGCGGACGGAGGCGACGTCGATGCCTATATGCGGCTCGACAAGGAGTTCGACGCGCTGATCGCCGCGGCGGCCCGCAGCCCCTATGCGGTCAGGGCGGCCGAGCCGCTGCAGGCGCTGATCCGCCGTGCCTGGTACTTCTTCGAGCGGCAGGACGATCTCGTGCCGGCTGCCGGCCACCATGTCGCCTTGGCGCAGGCGCTGGCTTCCGGCCAGCCGGAGGCGGCGCTCGAGGCCTGCGACGCGCTGATGCGCCATCTGCGCGCTGGGCTGCTCGCGACGCTCGGGCGGGAGTAAGCCGGCGTCGCGCAAGAGCGCGGAGAAGACGTGATATATCTATCCTTGCCTCCGCTGCCTCGCACTTTGCCGGGAGCGATCTGGCCATGGCGCGGCAAAGTCCGTAAATGAGCGGCATGAACGCTTCTTCGCCAGATACGGGCCGATGACCAAAACCCTTGAGGCGGCGATGTCCGCCGCCGTGCCCGAGGCGGCCGCCTTTCGCGATGCGATGGCCGAGGTCGCGAGCGCTGCCCATCTCGTCACCACCAGCGGTCCCTCCGGGCGAGCCGGGATGACGGCGACCGCCATCGCCTCGGTGTCCGACGCGCCGCCGACCCTGCTCGCCTGCATCGAGGCTGGCAGCCGCACGCTCGCCGCGATCGAGGCGAGCGGGTTCTTCTGCGTCAACACGCTGTCGGCGCTGGATTACGAGCTTGCCGGAGTGTTCTCCGGCCGCGCCGGCATTTCCGGCGAGGCACGCTTCGCCAGGGGCGAATGGATCACGCTGGCGACGGGCGCTCCGGTGCTGAAGAGCGCGCTCGTCTCCTTCGATTGCCGGCTGGTCGCGGCCCATCCGGTCGCGACCCACAAGGTCCTGATCGGCGAGGTCGTGGCGCTCGGCGGCGGCGGTGCCGGCGAGGGGCTGGTCTACCGCAAGCGCCGCTTCGGCGGCTTCTGAAGGTCTGGTCGCCAATTCCCTGAGCCCTCATCCTGAGGAGCCATTCCGAAGGGAATGGCGTCTCGAAGGATGCTCTATGAGCCTCAGCGCCTTCTGGAGCATCCTTCGAGACGGCCCTCTCGGGCCTCCTCAGGATGAGGGCTGATTGTTTTTCCAGTAGGTGGTCAGA
>JAEXUU010000774.1 GCA_023452965.1 Pseudomonadota bacterium
GACTCGTGCTGGTCGATGCGCTGGCCTCGGCCCCGGCGCTAAAGAACTACCACCTGCTGCCGAGCGTGCGGGCCGATTTGCTCGGCAAGCTTGGCCGCCATGGCGAGGCGCAGGCCGAGTTCATCCGCGCTGCCGGCATGACCAGGAACCAGCGCGAGCAGGCCCTGCTGCTGGCGCGGGCGGAGAAGGCGGGTGTTGCCGGGAAAGGCGAGAGCATCGGACCGAAAAGTGGAAGCCACTTTTCGCGTGAATCCGATGCTTAAACAAAAGGCTGGATCGCCAGCCTGCGTCCTATAAGGCGGACGGCGATCTAGTGGCGCGTGCCGGTCGTGAAGGTGCCGGTGCGGAGCTTTTCCGGCAGGGCCTCGGCGAACACGGCGGTCGCTTCCTCGCCATAGGTCTCGACCAGTGTCCGCATTGCGGCGAAAAGGGCGGCATGGGCGAGCGCATCGGAATCGAGCCCGTCCTGACGCCCTTCGACGAAGGCGTCCTCGATGTAGCAGTAAGCGACGCGGCGAGCGTCCCTCACATCTTCGGCGAGCAGCGGGTCGAGCGGCAGATCGTCGGAGAGAACGGACATGAAGGCTTCAGAACCCGGCAGGCGACAACGTGGCGCGGTTTCGATCGGACATGCGATTCGGGCGTGTCCAGTTCGAGCGATGATCCGAAAGTTTATAGGTGGAGCCACCGCCGGGCGCCATCATGGTCTTTAAGAAAGGTTAATTTGCAGGGGAGAGTTTTGAAGATGTGCGGCATTCTGGCACAGAATCAGCCGCCAAAGCGCCCTGCCAGCGCCCGCGCCAGCTTCTCGCCCTCGCCGGCGAGGCGGGCGGACGCCTCCTGGCTGCCTTCGCCGCAGACCCGGTGCGTCGCCGAATAGGCCCGAAAACCGCGGTTATAGGCGCTCGCCAGCCGCTCGCGCCGCTGCGGGCCGCGCCCTTCCGATTCGAGCAGCGCCGCCATGCGCTCGCGCCAGTCCTGCGCCTCGCGGGCGCCGCACAGCGTGCGCAGATAGGCGAGCGAGCCCATGATCTCGGCGAGCTTGAGCAATTGCGGCTCATAAGGAGGCGGGGGCGCCTCGGGCTCGGGCGCCGGCGCCTCCGGGCGCTGCGAAGCGGGCGGAGACTGGCGCGGCTGATTCGCCTGGCTCAAGGCCGGCCCGCCGGCGAGGAGCGCGCAAAGCAGGGCCGAGCCGAGGCGCCGCGCCGTCATGGGCCGCCGGTTTCCTTCGCGAAGATGGCGGCGGCGCGGCGCAGCACGTCGCCGAGTTCGCGCGTCGTCGGAATGCCGCCGAGCCGCAGCGGATCGGCCCACATCACGGCGCCGGCCTCCGGCCCGGGCTTCGGCTCGCCTTCGAGCCATTCCCCGACGAAGGAGGCGACGACGAAGTGATGCGTCACGGCGCCCTGCGGATCACGCCCCATGATCTCGACATGGCGGTTGAAGCCGACGATCCGGGCGCTGACGCCGACCTCCTCCTCCAGCTCGCGCAGGGCCGCGGCCTCGAGGTTCTCGCCGAGCTCGACCTTGCCGCCGGGGAGCGACCAGAGCTGGTCGGCCGGAGGCTTCGTGCGGGTCGCGAGCAGCACCTTGCCGTCACGGAAGACGGCGACCGAGGCGGCCAGCACCGGCCGCACCGGCTGCTTGCCGGCCGCCGGGAAGGGGATGATGCGGCCGCCCTGCGCGCTCAAACGTGCTGCCCGCCATTAATGTGCAGCTCGGCGCCGGTGACGTAACTCGAGGCGTCGGTGCAGAGGAAATAGATCGCCTTGGCGACCTCCTCGGTCTTGCCGAGCCGCTGCATCGGCAGCTTCTCGACGATCTTTTCGGTGCCGGGTGAGAGGATCGCGGTGTCGATCTCGCCGGGCGAGATCGCGTTGACGCGGATGCCGAGCGGGCCGAAATCGGCCGCCATCTCGCGGGTCAGGCTGGCGAGCGCCGCCTTCGAAGTGGCGTAGGCGGCGCCGGCGAAGGGATGGACGCGCGAGCCGGCGATCGAGGTGACGTTGACGATCGTGCCCTTGGCCGCGGTCAGTTCGTCGAGCAGGCCGCGCGCCAGCATGATCGGCGCGAAGAAATTGACCTGGAAGACCTTGTGCCAGTCGTTGAACGAAGTCGTCGCCGCGCCGAGGCGCGCGCCGCCGGCGCCCTTCGGCGAGATGCCGGCATTGTTGACCAGCGCGTGGAGCTTGCCGCCCTCGGCGGCGAGGCGCTTCTTGATCTCGGCGATGCCGCGCATCGTGTCCTCGGGGGCGCCGAGATCGATCTGGACATGATCATCGGCGCCCGACGGCCAGGGGCACTTCTCCGAGAAGGCCTGGCGCGAGCAGGAGAGGATGCGCCAGCCCGCCATCGCGAACTGCATGACGGTGGCATGGCCGATGCCGCGGCTGGCACCCGTCAGCAGCATGACCGGGCGCTTGCCCGGCTCGGTCTTCGGAAAGTCGAATTTCGGCATCGGCATGTCGTGGGACTTCCCTCAGGGGTAGAGGCGGGTCTTCGTCCAGGCCTCACTCGGCGAGGCGCGGCGGAAGACGATGCGATCGTGCAGGCGGAAGGCGCCGTCGCGCCAGAATTCCATATACACCGGCGTGATGCGAAAGCCCGTCCAGTGCGGCGGGCGCGGGATTTCCCCGACGCCAAACTTCAGCGCATAGCTCGCGACCGATTTTTCCAGAGCGAACCTGCTTTCCAAAGGCCGCGACTGCTGCGAGGCCCAGGCGCCGATCCGGCTGTCGCGCGGGCGCGACTGGAAATAGGCATCGGCCTCGGCATCGCTGACCAGCGAGACCGGGCCGCGGATGCGGATCTGGCGGCGCAGGCTCTTCCAGTGAAACAGCGCCGCGGCCTTGTTCTGGCCGAGCAGTTCCTCGCCCTTCTGGCTCTGCGTGTTCGTGTAGAAGACGAAGCCGTCGGGCCCGCGGCCGTTCAACAGGACCATGCGGACATTGGGCAGGCCGTCGGCGTCGACGGTCGCGAGCGCCATGCCGTTGGGGTCGTTCGGCTCGGAGGTCTTGGCCTCCTCGAACCAGCTCTCGAAAAGGGCGAAGGGCTCGCTGGCCTCGGTGAAGTCACCGCTCGTTAACGCATTCACGTGCTTAATCCTCGAAGGTTTCAGGAAGCGTCGGGCGAGCGCGATCCGTAATGCGATTTGAGTTGCGAGACATATATAGGCCCGCAGGGCGAGCGGGCCAGAGCCCGTATGAGCGCAGCCCGGTTGCGCGCCGGGCATCCTTCGCCGGGGCGCTGCTGCTGGCGCTGGCTTCGGCCGGCTGCTCGATGTCCTTTCCGATTCTCGGCTTGTCGAGCAAGGCCGAGGACGAGGTCGCCATGACCACCTCCTCGGTGCTGCCGGCACGCGGCGGGCCGGAGCATGGCCCGCTGGTGGCGCTGGCGCCCGATCTCGGCCCGGAAGACTGGCGTCGGGCGGAAGGGGCGATGGCGCTGGCGCTCGACCCGCAAGGCAATGGCGCGCCGGTTTCCTGGGACAACGCCCAGAGCGGCATGAAGGGCACTTTCACCCCGGTGGGCGGGCCCTTCCTGAAGGAGGACGAGATCTGCCGGGCCTTCCTCGCCTCGATGGCGCTGCAGAGCGGTCCGATCAGGCTGCAGGGTACGGCCTGCCGGCCTTCCGGTGGGGAATGGGCGGTCAAGGACGCCAAGACCTGGAAAGGCGCGGCCTGAGCGCAGTACCCCTGTTGCCAACGCGCCACAGTCACCCCATCTAGGAAGCGCTTCCGGCGTGCCGGGAGACTCAATTCATCAGGGGTGCATGTATGCGTGATCCGTATCAGGTTCTGGGCGTGGCGAAATCGGCGAGCGATGCCGAGATCAAGAAGGCGTATCGCCGCCGCGCCAAGGACCTGCACCCCGACCGCAACCAGGGCGATCCGAAGGCCCAGGACCGCTTCGCCGAGCTGAACGGCGCCTATGAGATCCTAGGCGACGAGGACAAGCGCAAGCAGTTCGACCGCGGCGAGATCGATGCCGAGGGCAAGCCGAAATTCTCCGGCTTCGAAGGCATGGGCGCCGGCCGCGGCGGCGCGCGCCAGGGCGGCTTCGAATACCATTTCGGGCAGGGCGGCTCACCCTTCGGGCAGGGCGGCGATGCCGGCTTCGATCCCGCCGACATCTTCGGTTCGCTGTTCGGCGATGCGGCGCGCCGTGGCGGCCGGGGCCGCGCGAGCCCGCCGCCGAAGCCGCCGGAGCAGAGCTTCACGCTCGAGGTCGCGCTGGCCGATGCGGTCAACGGCGCGACGCGCCGGGTCAAGCTGCCGGGCGGCCGCGAGGTCGAGGTGACGATCCCCGAGGGCGTCGCCGACGGCAAGGTGATGCGCCTGCGCGGGCTCGGCCAGCCGCATCCGATGACCGGCGAGAGCGGCGACGTCTTGATGACGATCAAGGTGAAGCCCGATTCGCGCTTCACCATCGACGGCCATGACCTGCGCAGCCGCGTCGCCGTGCCGCTCGCCACTGCCGTGCTCGGCGGGCCGGTCCATGTGCCGACCCTGTCCGGCGCCGTCGAGATGAAGGTGCCGCCGCTGACCAGCACGACGCGGCAGTTCCGCCTACGCGGCAAGGGCCTGCCGACCGGCAAGAAGGGCGAGTCCGGCGATCTCTTCGTCGCGCTCGACATCGAGATGCCGGCGGAGGATGCCGAGCTCACGGCGCTGATGAAGGCGCGCGCCGGCTGATCTGATCGCGCCGGGCGAAGTC
>JAEXUU010000844.1 GCA_023452965.1 Pseudomonadota bacterium
GGCAACGGCCGCGCGCCGATCTTGCAGGAATCCCCGATGCCGATCCTTCGCTGGATACGCTACACCGCCTGGACGGCGCTCGCCGTCGTCGTCCTCGTCGCCGCTGCGATCCTGCTCGGCTGGTGGCGGGTCGACGGGCCGGGCGCACCGGCCCGGCCGGTTCAGACCGCCGGCGCGCCGATCGATGTCGGCGGGCCGTTCAGCCTCGTCGACCATAACGGCCGCAGGGTCACCGACGCCGATTTCCGCGGTAAGCCGATGCTGGTCTTCTTCGGCTTCACCCATTGCCCGGAGGTCTGCCCGACGACGCTGCTGGACCTCACCAACCAGCTCAAGGCGCTCGGTCCCGAGGCCGAGCGGCTGCAGGTGCTCTTCATCACCGTCGACCCCGAGCGCGATACCCCGGCTCAGCTCGCACTCTATCTCCAGTCCTTCGATCCGCGCATCGTCGGTCTCTCCGGCACGGTGGAGGAGGTCGAGGCGGCGGTTAAGGCCTACAAGGCCTATGCCCGGAAGATACCGACCGAGGGCAGCTACACCATGGACCACACCGCCTCGGTCTATGTGATGGATGCCGCGGGCCGCTTCCGCACCCTGATCGACTATCATGAGGAAGCGCAGGCGGCTCAGGCCAAGATCCGGCTGGTCCTGAAGTGAGGCGAGCCGGCTTTGTCTGGGCGCGCCGGGCAGGGTAGACTTCGCTTCATGCCTTCGCTCAGCCTGCGCATCGACGTCGCCCCGGAGACCCGCATCGGGCCGGGCAAGATCGAACTGCTCGAGAAGATCGCGGCCTTCGGCTCGATCTCCGCGGCGGGGCGCGAAATGGGCATGTCCTATCGGCGTGCCTGGGATCTCGTCGAGGATCTCAACCGTGTCTTCGATAAGCCGATGGTCGAGCGCCAGGTCGGCGGCAAGAGCGGCGGCGGCGACCATCTGACGGCGCTCGGCCTCGCTTTGGTCTCGCAGTACCGCGCCATCGAGCAGGCGGCGGCCGAGGCGGCCCGTCCGCATCTCGCGGCGCTGCAGGCCGAGGTCGAGAAGCCGGCCGGCCCTGCGGCGCCCGAGGATGCGCCCGAGCGCCCAGCGCGGGCCGTCAGCGAGTAGAGCCGAGCGCCATGGCAGCCGCCGCTGCCGGCACCCCGTGCAGCTCCGATCCCGCCCGGCTCAATGCGTCGCGAAGCGCCAGGTGAGATTGCCGGTGATGGCATGGTTCTGGGCGCGCGAGCCGACCTGGCCGCGATAGGCGATGCCGAGGTTGAGATCGGCCGAGGCCTGCCAGTCCAGCTTCGCCTCGGCGACGAGCGCATTGCGGTCGATCGGCAGCCCCGCCACCGCGAAGGCCGAAGTGCCGCCGGCGAAGGCCATCAACCGCTCCGGCCGGACATCGCCATAGGCGTGCTGCCAGCCGATCATGCCCTTGAGCGTGAGCGGCAGGTCGGCGAACAGCTGCATCTCGGCGCGCAGGCCGAGCGTCGTCGTCGCCAGGTCCTGGTCCTGGTCCTGGCCGGCGCCGCCCAGCGCCGCGATGCCGCCGCGCTCGCGGAAGGCGTTGCTGTGCAGGCGCATGATCGAAGCCCCGATGAACGGCTCCAGCGTCGTCCGGCCGAGCCCGAAGCGATAGCCGAGCTCGCCGAAGGCCTGCAGCGTCGAGCCGTCATAGGAGGCGGTCAGCCTGTCGCTCAGGCTGGGCAGGAGGACGGTGCGGCTGGTGTCGATATCGTGCCAGGCATAGGCGGCGCCGAGCCGCAGCGAGACCGGCCCCCATTGTCCGGAGCCGTAGATCGCGCCGAAGATGCTCTCGTTCGTGCCGGAGGAGAGCCGGCCCGTCACGTCGAAGCTGCTGCGCGCGAAGCCGCCGGCGAGGCCGATGCGGAAGACGTCGCCGACCGGCGTATCGGCGCCGAGGACGAAGCCGCCGGTCGAGGTCTTCAGCCCGGCGGCGTTGCCGTCCGTGCCGATGCGGCCCCAGGAGCCGAAACCCTCGCCCCAGAGCGCGTGATTTCGCACGGCCGGCGCCACCGTGACCTCGGCCGGCCGTGGCGAACGGCCCGGCAGGTCGGCGGCGTAGCCAGCGCCGTAGTCGCCTTGGGCGAGCGCCGGCAGGGTCGACACGCCCGGGGCCGGCTCGCGCAGGCGGCTAAGAATGCTGGTCTGGACCTGCCGCGCCTGGTCATAGCTCACCGTCCCGACCGAGGCGTGCACTTCGCCCGATAGCGCCGCGAAAGCCTGGCCGCCCTGCTGGACAGGGACGTTGGCGACCGCGGTGACGAGGCCGCCGAGATTGCCGCTGGCGGCGATGGCGTCGAGCTCCGCCGCCACGGCCTTCTGGTTGTAGGTCCAGGCGGCCGGGCTGAAGGCGTTCGCCGGGAGGATCAGCGAGACATGGAGGTTGTGGCGGTCGATCGAGAGCGCGGGCTTCAGGAAGCCCGGCCCGCCGGTGACGGCGTCGAAACGGACCTCGCCGCCATCCTCGTTGGTGATCAGCGTGTAGCGGGTGCCGGGCGTGTAGACGCCGGCCTCGGGCACGATGGCGAGCGTGCCCGCATTGATCTGGAGCCGGTTGCCGGCGCCGACCACGCTGATCCGGTCGCTCCGGCCGTCCGGGTTGATTTCCATCTCGAGCGTGCCGGCGGTCAGGGTGAGGTTGCCGTTGACGGTGATCTGGCCGATCGAGTTGCCCGGCGCGATGGTGCCGCCGCGATTGTCGATATTGCCAACGACGTTGCCGGCACCTGCGAGCGTGCCCTTGCTTTCGATGATGACATTGCTGGTCAGCGGGCCGTTTACGGCGAGCGTGCCGCCCTTGATCGTCGTGCCGCCGCCGACGCTGTTGCTCCCGGTCAGGCTGACCCTGCCGGTGCCGTCCTTCACCAGCCTGCCCGGCCCGAACATCGTCCCGGCAAAGGTGCCGTCGAAATCCTGGACGAAGACGAGATTGTCCTCGTTCTGGATCGTGCCCTGCAGGCTTCGGGTATTGCCGCGCAAGGTGCCGTTATAGATTTTGGTGCCGCCGGTGTAGGTGTTGGTACCTCCGAAAGTGATGGTGCCGGGCTTGCCGGGCATGTCGATGATCACCGCCCCCGTGCCGGATATGTCGCCGCGGGCGCTCCAGAAGGTCATCCCGTTCAGGTCGGGATTCTCAAAATAGAGGCGCCCGTTGTTGACGATGTTGCCGTCAAGGAAGGATTTGACGCGCACGATGCCGTCTTCGATGATCGTGCCGCCGCTATGGGCGCCGCCGAAATAGACGGGGATGATCCCGAAAACCGCGGTGCCGGTTCCGGCTATGACCAGCGTGCCGGGGCCCTTCTTGACCAGGGTCCAACTACCCGCAAGGCGATCCCCCTCGGCAAAGCCGTTCTGCGGTCCGCCCTCGTCCAGAATGCCGCCGACGGTCTGCGTCTCGCCTGCTCCGGGCATAAAGGTCAGGGTGCCGCTGCCATGCAGGAACAGCGACTCGCCGAAACCGTCAAAGGCTCGGGTCGAGTCCACATTGTTGCCGCTGATGTTGCCGTTCCCCGCGACGGTCAGCTTTCCGCCGCTCTGGACGAAGATGGCACCGCCCATGCTCGCCCCGTAGCCGCCCTGGTAGTCCGGAAAGCCGCCGCCGAGCCCGTCCCAGGGGTTGCCCTTGCCGCCTCCCCAGCCCGGCTGTCCAGGGGAGGAGCCGTCGCGACCGGCGCCCGCACCGCCGCCATAGCCGCCATTGCCGCCGGTGTTGCGGTACGACCCGCCGCCGCCGCCGCCGAAGCTGCCATTGCCGCCCCGGAGCGTGACGTAGCCGTCGCCGCCGCCGGCCCGGCCGTAGCCACTATAGCTGCCGCTGCCATTCTCGCCGTTCGCATTCGCCGGGAGGTAGCCGCCGCCGCCGCCGGCGCTGCCGAGACCGGACGCGGAATAGGGAATTCCGCCTTCGCCTCCGAAGGCACGGTTGGCTGTCATATAGACATTGGTTGCGAGCACCTGCGCATCCGAGGCGATGAAAAGCGCGCCGCCCATCCCCGCGCCGCCACCACCACCGCCGCCGCCATTGCCGGCTCCGCCATGGCCGCCCTGAGCCAGGGCATGCTCGATTCTCAGATCCTTGAGGCCGATCGAGGCGGACTCGACGAACAGGCCGCGATATTGGTGGTTACCGGACAGCGTATTGCCCTGGCCGTTGATGAGCACGTCCTGGCGGATGATCGGCAGGTTGCTCTCGAGCGTGATTCCCTCCGTGAAGGTGATGGTGTCCCCGTGCTTGGCGCTGCTGATCGCGCTTCTCAGCGAGGCATCGTTGCGGACGAAGTACTCGGTGGCGACGGCCGGGCCGGCCAGCAGCGCCAGGAGGGCGCTGGAGGAGAGCAGCGCCTGGCGAAGCCGGCCGCAGGCCGGCCCGACACAGGTCGCGCTGCTTTCGCCATCGGGCGCCGAAGCGGGACCGGTCGACGCAGAGGCGTTCTGAAGCGAGCAGCGCATTGCGTAACCCCCGGTCGTGGTTCTCCGCCATCGGCCAAGCGGCAACGGAATGTCGCTACATCATAACCGGCATACGCCTCGAAGCTCCGGAAACCATTGGAAATGATTTGCTGGGGGTGGAATTTTGAAGATTAAACTCTCGTAATATCTCATCAAGCAGAGTTTATGTGAATAATTACACGGCATAAAAAGGCAAATATCTATAACATTGCCTCGCTAATGATCTGTTTAAAGATGCAATACTTTGCGAAAATTGTATAATATGTTCTATGAATTAAAGGTCATGCCGCTGGAGAGTCGGTGGTTATTGCAAGAGCTTCCCGTTTACCGGCATCGACGATCCCGGATCCTGAAGTTGCTCAAGCATGAGTTCGGTCAGGTCCGCGACATCCTGCTGAAGCTGGCTCTGCCCTTATCGCGCATGCGCCACTGCCCGGTCGCAACCAGGCCCTCGGTCAACGAAGCATCAGGCCCGAAGGGATGCTTCCGAGCGATTCGCTCGCGGGCTTGCGATCTTCGTCGCTGCGATGGGTGCAGTTCTGACTGCCGTGTCGCCTGCGAGCCGTCCGCCTTGCAGCGCCGTCTGGAAAAGAGCTGCTTCGGCGCTGAGCCTGCGCAGCGCGAATCGACCAGCCTGCGATGTCAGGAGAAGGGTGAGCAGCGCCGCAGCGCCGGTCAGAAGCCGTAGCAAATCTCACGATCTACGGGAGGAGGATGGTGGAGCCAGGCGGAATCGAACCGCCGACCTCTTGAATGCCATTCAAGCGCTCTCCCAACTGAGCTATGGCCCCACTGTCGCAGCCACCTTGGGGAGTGGCTGGAATTCCTTTTGCACCGGCTCCGGGGGAGCCCGGCGCTTCGTCGCGGCAGCGACGAAGCGCTCTATAGGCAGGCTTTCGCCGGGACACAAGCACGAATGTGAAGCGCGTCCCGCTTTTTCATTCGCGCCTGTGAAAAGGCGCCTCAGGCGTCCTCGTCGCCCTCGAGATCGCCGTCGATCAGGTCGGAGACGTCGTCGTCGCCTTCCTCGTCCTCTTCCAGGAAGGTGTCGTCGTCATCGCCGGCGACGCCGTCATCCTCAATCTCGATGTCGTCGTCGCTGGTGACCACCGGCTCCTTCTCGGCGGCCTCGGCATCGGCGTCGTCGAGCGAGACGAGCTCGACCGCGCCATCGGCGGCCTCGGTCTCGTCCTCATCCTCGCTCGGCTTGGGCGCCGGCGCAGCCGCCGCCTTGGCCTGCGGCTCGAACAGCGAGCGCGGATAGGACTGGCCGGTATAGGGCGAGACGATCGGATCCTTGTCGAG
>JAEXUU010000875.1 GCA_023452965.1 Pseudomonadota bacterium
GGGCGAGCGGGCGGCGGTGCGCTTCGCCTCGGCGGTCGCGGCGATCAAATGCAGCCGCTTCGGTGGCCGCTCCGGCACGCCGAAGCGCGACGAGGTCGAACGCTTCCTGGCTGCGCATCCCTGATTGCCTGCAGGCTGGGCGGCGCTGCCCGTAATTTGGGCAGAGCCCGGCGGGCTGGCCCTTGCCGGCGAATTCCGGGCACGAAAGACTGCGGCCGTCCGCCAGAGCCGGCCTGCCATGTATGCTCCCGCGCTGCCCTTGCCCGTCGATCCGCTGCTGCCGGCCTATGTCCGGGCCAGCGGCGGCGTCCGCCTGCGCTTTGGCGCGGTCGGCGCGCGCACCATGCGGCTGGAGGTCGCCGAGAGCGGCGGCTATCGCGCCCGTTTCCCGACCAGCCATGACGGCTGTTGTGAGGCGGTGCTGATCGACACCGCCGGCGGCATGGCCGGCGGCGACCGCGCCCGGACGCAGATCGCGCTCGATGCCGGGGCGCAGGCCGTCGTCACCACGCAGGCGGCCGAGAAGATCTATCGCAGCCAGGGCTCCGATACCCATGTCGATACAGAGATCGCCGTCGCGCCGGGGGCCGAACTCGCCTGGCTGCCGCAGGAGACGATCCTGTTCTCAGGCGCGCGGCTGGCACGCAGCCTGAGCGTCGATCTCGCCGCGGATTCGCGCTTCATTGCCTGCGAGACGCTCTATTTCGGCCGTGCCGCCATGGGCGAGACGCTCCTGCATGGCTCGGTGCGGGACCGCTGGCGTATCAGGCGGGAGGGCCGGCTGGTCTTCGCCGAGGATCTGCGTCTCGAAGGCGCGATCGAGGAGACCTTGCGCCGCAAGGCGGTGGGGCAGGGCGCGCGTGCCGTCTCGACGGTGCTCGCGACGGAGCCCGGACGACTGGACGAGATCAGGGCATTCTTGGCCGAGGAAACCGTCTTCTCAGAGGTCGAGGCGGCGGCCGGCGCGCATGAAGGTTTCCTCCTGCTTCGGCTCCTCGGCGGCGATGCTCAGGCCCTGCGTCGCGCCCTCGTCATGCTGCTCGGGCATCTGACCCGGCGTGCGCTGCCGCGCACCTGGTCAATCTGAGGAGTTGCAGCATGCTGCCGATCCAGGGTCTGAAATGCGTCTATGATACCGGCTCCCGCGGCTGGGCGATCGAGCTCGCGCTGAAGGCGGAAGACGAGGTTCTATCCCGCCGCTTCGACGTCGACGGTCCCGAGGATGCCGAGATGCTGATCGAGGCTTTCGAGGAATCGACCTCCAGCAGCTTCGATCCGGAGAGCGGCGAGATCGTCTTCGCCTATGAATACGCTTCGCTCGACGAGGTGGACGAGGACGAGCTGGAAGACGACGCCGAGGAGTCCGAAGACGAGGACTCCGAGGACGATGAAGACGAGGAAGAGGCAGAGAAGGCCAACGCATGAATCTGACGCCGCGCGAGAAGGACAAGCTGCTCATCGCCATGGCTGCCATCGTGGCGAGGCGCAGGCTCGAGCGCGGCGTCAAGCTGAACCATCCCGAAGCCGTCGCGCTGATCACCGACTTCGTCGTCGAGGGTGCGCGCGACGGCAGATCCGTCGCCGAGCTGATGGAGGCCGGTGCGCATGTGCTCAGCGCCGATCAGGTCATGGACGGCATTGCCGAGATGCTGCACGACGTCCAGGTCGAGGCGACCTTTCCCGACGGCACCAAGCTCGTCACCGTGCACGAGCCGATCCGCGGCTCCGCCGGCCGCCTGACGCCGGGCGAGGTCACCACCCTGCCGGGGGATCTCATCCTCAACGAGGGCCGCGAGAGCCTGACGCTGAGCGTCGCGAATACCGGCGACCGGCCGATCCAGGTCGGTTCGCACTATCATTTCTTCGAGGCCAACCCGGCGCTCGCCTTCGAGCGCGACAAGGCGAGAGGCTTCCGGCTCGACATTCCCGCCGGCACGGCGGTGCGCTTCGAGCCCGGCCAGACGCGCGAGGTCAGGCTGGTCGCGCTCGCCGGCAAGCGCGAGGTCTATGGCTTCCGCCAGGAGGTGATGGGTAAGCTGTAGCTGCGCAAAGCGAATGGCGGAGCCGGCCGATGACCGAAGCAGCAGGCGTGCAGCCCTCCCATCTTCCTGCGAACGGCAAAAAGAAATACGGCATCTGCGCGATCTCCGGGGCCGAGACGCCGCGCAAGAACCTGGTCTCGCTGGAGACGCTGCGCCCCTCGCTGACCGAGCGTATCCTCGCCGACTTTCCGCAACTGACCGAGCACAGCCTGATCAGCAAGGCCGAACTCGCGCGCTATCGCACGCGCTATGTCGAGGAGATTCTGCGCGAGGAGCACGGCGAATACTCAGATCTCGACCGCGAGGTCGTCGAGAGCATCGCGCGGCAGGATACGATCGCGAGCGATACCGACGACGAGTTCAACGAGAAGCGCAGCTTCGGCGAGCGGCTCTCGGACGGGCTCGCCAGTTTCGGCGGCTCCTGGGCCTTCCTGATCAGCTTCGCCGTCGTTCTGGTGGTCTGGATGCTGATCAATATCGCAGAGGGGCCGGGCGCCTTCGACGCCTATCCCTTCATCCTGCTCAATCTCGTCCTGTCCTGCCTCGCCGCGATCCAGGCCCCGATCATCATGATGAGCCAGAAGCGTCAGGAGCAGAAGGACCGCGCCCGCTCCTCCAACGACTATCAGGTCAATCTCAAGGCCGAACTCGAGATCCGGCACCTGCACGAGAAGATCGACCATCTGATCACCCGGCAATGGCAGCGCCTGGCCGAGATCCAGCAGGTCCAACTCGAGATGATGCAGGAAACGCAGCGCGACCAGGCCCGCAAGCTCGCCAAGGCCGCGGCAGGCAAGCGCAAGGGCCCCCGCAAGCCCAAGAACAGTGAACCAAAGACCGGTGAGACGGGGAATGGCGAGCCGCCCGGGCCCGGGCCGGGGACGGCTTCGGCCTGAGAATTGCCAGAGACATCGCAGGACCAGATCGGGAACCGACCATGCCCTTCGCCTTTCCGCGCAATGCCTATGCCGCCATGTTCGGCCCGACCACCGGCGATACTGTGCGTCTCGGCGATACCGAGCTCGTCATCAGGGTCGAAAAGGACTTCACCACCTATGGCGAGGAGGTGAAGTTCGGTGGCGGCAAGGTCATCCGCGACGGCATGGGTCAAAGCCAGGTGCGCAATGCCGACGGGGCTGTCGATACCGTCATCACCAATGCGCTGATCCTCGACCACTGGGGGATCGTGAAGGCCGATGTCGGCATCCGGGCCGGCCGCATCTGCGCCATCGGCAAGGCCGGCAATCCCGACATCCAGGAGGGGTTCGGCAATTTCGCTCCGGAGGAGACGATCATCGTCGGGCCCGGCACCGAGGTGATCGCCGGCGAGGGCAAGATCGTCACCGCCGGCGGCTTCGACAGCCATATCCACTATATCTGCCCGCAGCAGATCGAGGATGCGCTGATGAGCGGGCTGACCACGATGCTGGGGGGCGGCACCGGACCGGCCCATGGCACGCTGGCGACGACCTGCACGCCCGGCCCCTGGCATCTCGGCCAGATGATCCGCGCCGCCGACGCCTTCCCGATGAACCTCGCCTTCGCCGGCAAGGGCAATGCCGCCGTGCCGGGCGCCCTGATCGAGATGGTCGAGGCCGGCGCCTGCGCCCTCAAGCTGCATGAGGACTGGGGCACGACCCCGGGCGCGATCGACAACTGCCTTTCGGTCGCCGACGAATACGACATCCAGGTGATGATCCACACCGACACGCTGAACGAGTCGGGCTTCGTCGAGGACACGGTCGCCGCCTTCAAGGGCCGCACCATCCACGCCTTCCATACCGAAGGGGCGGGCGGCGGCCATGCGCCCGATATCATGA
>JAEXUU010000052.1 GCA_023452965.1 Pseudomonadota bacterium
CCATGCTCCTGACCATCCTCGGCCTGGCCCGTGCGGCAATCGTAACGCTCGCGACTCAGTCGCTCTGGCAAGCCTGGACGCGGCACAACACGGCCGTCGAGGTCTCTGCGCTCGCCGACCTGAACACGGCCTATTTCACGGCGCTCCAGAATCTGCGCTTCGAGCGCGGCAACGGCTCGAGCGCGATGACGATGCCGACCGACAAGAATGGCGGGATGATCGAGGACGTGCTGACGCGGCGCAAGCGGCTCGACGATGCCATCGCCACGGCGCAGGCGATCGTCCGGAAGAACGGCTACGACGTCGCGACGACCGTATCGCGCGAGATCGACGGCCATGTCGCCGCGCTCAAGCCGTTGAGGGCACGGATCGACGCCAACTGGAAGCTGCCGCTGGAAGCACGGGAGAAGGAACTGGTCGGAGCCAGCATGGCCCAGACCGGCAAGTTCCTGGCTGCGCTCGAGGCCGCGTCGACGACGCTCGAGGAACGCATCCTCGCGCTCGACGCCGGCTTCGCCAACCTCACTTCGATCCGCTCGATGGCCTGGGCGGCGCGCTCGCTCAGCGGGTCCTCGACGAACCTGCTCAACGACGCCATCGCCCAGGGCCGGCCGCTGGACGCCAAGGAAAGCAACGCCCTCGTCGTCAACGACGCGCGCCTGCAGTTCGCATGGGGGGTGGTGAAGCAGCTCATCGGCCAGGCGACCGCTCCCCAGACCCTGAAGGATGCGTTGGCGACGGCCGAGGAGACCTATTTCGGCGGCCCCTTCAAGGCGGTCCGGGCCGGTCTGGTCGCCGATGTGACGGGCGGGCGCAAGCCGTCGATCAATCCCGATCAGTGGCGCGACCAGATCGTCGCGGCCTCCGAGACCGTCGGCGCCGTGGCGAGCCGCGCCATCGACGTCCTGTCGGACGCCGCCGATGCGAAGGCGGACGCCGCGATGCGCTCGCTCGTCATGTACGGGCTGGTCCTGCTGGCGGCGCTCGCGCTGGCGCTCTTCGGGCTCTGGCTGGTGCAGAGCCGGGTGACGCGTCCGATCACGGCGTTGACCGCCGCGATGAAGCGGCTGGCGCAGGGCGACTTCTCGGCCGAGATCATCGACAGCGGCCGCAATGACGAGATCGGCGGCATGGCTGCGGCTGTCCGGGTGTTCAAGGAGAACGGCTTGCGCGTCCAGGCCCTCGAGGCCCAGGAGCGCGCCGCCGCAGCCGAACGGGCTGCACGGACGGAATCCATGATCGCCGTGGTCAACGATGTCGGCACCGTCGTCGCGGCTGCGGCAGCGGGCGATTTCAGCGCGCGCCTGCGCCTGGAGAGCGCCGACGCGCAGATGCAGCAGCTGGTCGACGGGATCAACCAGATCAACGCCGTGGTCGACGGTGCGACCACCGAGTTCGCCGACATCCTGGCATCGGTCTCGCAGGGCGACCTCACCCGCAGGATCGCCACCAGCTATCAGGGCCGCTTCGCCGAGCTGAAGCACTCGGTCAACGAAACGGTCGCACGGCTCTCGGACACGATCGGCGGCATCCAGGCGACGACGTCGCAGGTCTCGGCCTCGGCCCGCGAGATCAAGGCGGGCGCCGACGATCTCGCCAAGCGCACCGAGGAGCAGGCAGCCTCGCTGGAGGAGACTGCGGCGACGACCGAGGAGCTAGCGGCCTCCGTCAAGGCGAGCGCCGGCTCCTCGAAGGTCGCGGCCTTGGCCTCCGACGAGGCCATGGACGTCGCTCAGCAGGGCGGCATGATCGTGCAGGACGCCGTCGCGGCGATGGAGCGGATCGAGGCCGCCTCCCGCAAGATCACCGACATCACCTCTGTGATCGACGGCATTGCCTTCCAGACCAATCTCCTGGCGCTGAACGCCGCCGTGGAAGCCGCCCGCGCTGGCGATGCCGGCAAGGGCTTTGCCGTGGTCGCCTCGGAGGTCCGCACGCTCGCCCAGCGCTCGGGCGAGGCCTCGAAGGACATCACGACCCTGATCCAGTCCTCCACCACGGAGATCGAGGAAGGCGTCAGGCTGGTCCGGTCCGCCGGGGCGGCGCTGGACAAGATCGTCTCGGCCTCGCGGCAGGTCGCCACGACGGTCGTCGAGATCTCGGCGGCTGCGGGCGAGCAGGCCAACGGCATCGAGGAGATGAGCCAGACCGTCGCGCATATGGACGAGATGACTCAAGCGAACGCAGCGCTGGCCGAAGAGAGCGCCGCCTCCGCCGCCTCGCTCGCCGACCAGATCCACAGCCTCGACCAGCTCGTCGCGGCCTTCCGCATCAGCGGCGGGGATGTCAGGGCGAGCAGCGAGCCCGAGCGCCTGCGCAACCTCGCAGCCGCGGCCATGTCCGAAACCCGCTCCGCCCCGCGCGCTCCGGCTCGGCGCACCCAGCCTTCTGCGGAGCAGCGCGCGCCGATGCCCGCCCGCAAGGTCGCCAACGGCGGAGCGCGGGACCTCGAGTGGGAGGAGTTCTGACAGTCTGCCAAATGCTCAGCCCGCATCCTGAGGAGGCCGCGTGAGCGGCCGTCTCGAAGGATGCTCCAGCTGGTTCCGGAGCCTTCTGGAGCATCCATCGAGAGGCAGCCTGAAGGCTGCTCCTCAGGATGAGGTCTGAGGGATGCTCAAACGGCCTTTGAGCCCGCGCAGGCTCAGATCCCGCCCTTCACCCCCTGCGGCGGCTTACTGTCGGCCGGCACGAAGAAGTCCGGCATCAGCGGCACCGACGGATCGACGCGGTAGGGCGTGAAATCTGTCACGCCCTCGCCGGCCATGAAGCTGTCGTCGATGAGGAAATTGCCTGAGAATTCCCGCGACGGCTTGTTGAAGACCATCCAGGCAGCCTCGCCCAGCATGTCGGGGGTGCGGCTCGCCTGCACCATCTTGTCGCCACCGAGCAGGTTCTTGACCGCCGCGGTCGCGACCGGGGGGCGCGGCCAGAGCGCGTTGACGGCGATGCCCTTGGGCGCGAGTTCGCCGGCAAGCCCGAGCACGCACAGGCTCATGCCATACTTCGCCATGCTGTAGGCAAGATGCGGGGCGAACCAGCGCATGCTCATGTCGAGCGGCGGCGAGAGCATCAGGATGTGCGGGTTCTCCGCCTTCGCCAGATGCGGGATCGCGTATTTCGAGACCATGAAGGTGCCGCGCGTATTGATCTGGTGCATCAGATCGAAGCGCTTCATCTCGGTCATCTGCGTGTTGGTCAGCGAGATCGCGCTGGCATTGTTCACGAGGATGTCGATGCCGCCGAAGGTCTCGGCCGTCTTCGCGATCGCCGCGACCACCGCCTCCTCCTCGCGGATATCGACCATCAGGGGCAGGCATTTGCCGCCGGCCGCCTCGATTTCGGCAGCCGCCGTATAGATCGTGCCTTCGAGCTTGGGATGCGGCTCGGCCGTCTTGGCGGCAATGGTGACGTTCGCGCCATCGCGCGCCGCCCGCAGGGCGATGGCGAGGCCGATGCCGCGCGATCCGCCGGTGATGAAAAGCGTCTTGCCCTTGAGCGACATGGTGGTTTCCTCCAGCCTTATGATTGCAGAGTGAAGCGTTCCGGCTGCCTGCCGTCCGCATCGGTGAAGCCGTAAAGGCGTGCCAGATCCGCGACGTGCAGCGTCTGCCCGGCATGGCGCATGACATCCGGATCGGCGGCCAGCGCGGCGACGGCGCGGCCGGCATAGAGCGGCGTCTCGGTCGCCTGCTCGGCAAGTCCGGCATCGCGGACGCGCTCGGTCAGCACATGGCCGGGCGACAGGGCGAGCGCGGTGACGCCGAATGGCTTGAGCTCCTGCGCCATGGCTAAGCTCAGCCGGTTCATCGCGGTCTTGCCGAGATCGTAGAAGACATCGCCGAGATAGCCGCCAGCGGTGTCGAAGCTCACCGTGACGATCAGCCCCTGGCGCATCTGCGCCATCGCCGGAGCGACGGCGCGGGCGAGCAGCAATTGCGCATAGACGCCGCTCTCGAAGCTCTCGCCGAGCCTGGCGACAGGGCGGCGCCAGAACGGCGTGCCGAAGGCCGAACCGTCGGGATAGCGCTCGCCATCATAGCCCTCGTTGCCGCCCCAGACCGCGTCGACGACGCAGTCAAGCCGGCCGAAGCGGCGCAAGCACCAGGCGACGAGCTGGTCGACCTCGCGCTCATTGGTGTGGTCGCAGCGATAGGGCTGGCCCTTGCCGCCTGCCGCCTCGACCTCGCGAGCCGTGTCCTCGAAGGTCTCGAGCCGCTGGTCGGTCCGCGGCCCTGCCTCGCTGGAGCGCCCGGTGCAGATCACCGTCGCGCCGGCCTGTCCGAGTGCTCTGGCAATGCCGCGCCCGAGCCCGCGCGAGGCTCCGGCGACGAGGCAAATCTTGCTCGCAAGGGGCGCCGCGGTCACCGCACCTGCTCCATCATTCTGGGG
>JAEXUU010000772.1 GCA_023452965.1 Pseudomonadota bacterium
GATTTTGCGAGAGTGCCATTCACGGCTCTAGGTCTCCGTTTGATCAATCGAGAAATTGGCGAGGGCGGCGAGAGAAACCGGCCGCAGCGGCCAACGCGGCGGCGAAGCCGAGGGCAGTGCCTCACCACGCAGTTCATCGAGCATCGGGCCGCAGAAGCGCCCCTGGCAAGCACCGAGCCCGAAGCGCCCCATCAGCCGGATCTCCCGGGCCGAGGCGTCGGCCGGCAGCGCGGCGAAATCGGCATAGCGGCGCCCCTCGCAGCGGCAGAGCATGGTCTGCGGTGTCGGCGGCGTCGCCTTGCTGTGCAGGGCCTCGGCAAGCGCGAGCTGGAAGTTCCGCGCCTTGCTCAGATCCGCTTCGAGCGATGCGGCGGGTGCCGCGCGCCCCAAGCCCGCGAGGACCGCCGACGCGGCGCGCTGGCCGTCGAGGATTGCCGCATCGGCACCGAGAATCTCGCGCCCGTCGCCGGCAAGCAGCACGGGAATCTCTGCCCCGGGAGCCGGCTGGGGGATGCCGGCGCGGTTCGGCTCCAGCCCGTCATGGATCAGCAGATGGCGAGCCTGCAGCAGGCTCTCGGCGGAGCCCGAGCGGACCCGGATCGCGAGCCCCTGCCCCGTCTCGCTGACGCTCAGCACCTCGCTATCACTACGATAAGGCACGCGCTTCAAGGCGAGCGCGGCGGCATAGGCGGCCGCTTCGGCGAGCTGCGGCCCGGCCGTCATCAGGCCGGCCAGAGCCTTCGGCTTCTGCCATGGCCTTCCGCGCTCCAGCAGGGCGAGCGGCGGGTTGCCGGCGCGGGCGAGCTGGGCAGCGACGGCGAGCAGCAGCGGGCCACTGCCCGCGACGACGAGTGGGCCTTCCGGCGGCCGGCCGGTCTCCTTGAGCAGGACCTGAGCACCGCCGGCACTCATCACGCCCGGCAGTTCCCAACCTTCGAACGGGTGGATTCTCTCGACCGCCCCCACCGCGACGATCGCTGCCCGGACGCGACGCGCAAAGACCTGACCGACCCTGCGATCCTCAAAGAGGAAGCGCCCCGCGCCATCGACGCCGAGGAAGACGCTGCATGTCCGCAGCTCGATCCGCCCCGCCGCACGGTCGAGGCGCGACGCCAGTTCCGCCCAGTTGCGCTGGTGCCGAGCCGGCCCCCTCCAGATCTGCGGCGCACCGGGAGCCGGCTGACGATGGATGGCGCCGCCGAGCCGGTCGCGCTGTTCTATCAGCAGCACCCGCAGACCGGCTTCCGCCAGGGTCACGGCCGCAGCGACGCCCGCAGGCCCGCCGCCGACGACAAGGACCGGTAGCTCAGTCATGGTGCAGTCCGATGCCGGGCTGGGGGGCAAGGCGCATTCCGGAACGCGCCGGCGTCAGGCAGGCTTCGACGGGCCCCTCGCCCGCAATCGCGACGACGCAGGCCTGGCAGGCGCCGATGCCGCAGAAGACGCGTCCATGCACGGCTCCGCCCTCGGGGCCGAGATCGGCGATGCCGGCGCGCAGCAGCGCCGCGGCGATGGTCTCGCCCGGACGGAAGGAAACCGGGCGGTCGATCCAGTAGAAGCAGGGGTTCATGCCAGGGCCTCGACGGCGGCGAAGCGCTGGGGCGAGAGCAGGGAAAGATCGACGCCAGGCGCCTCGCCGAGGATCATCCGGGCAGCGCTGGCGCCCATGAACGGGCCGAGGCAGATACCGTCGCCCTCGAAGCCGGTGGCGACCGTGACCCCCGCCAGATGCGGATGCGTGCCGATGATCGGCAGGCCGTCGCGCGAAGCGGTGCGGACGCCGGCAAAGGTCCGCAGCACGCGGCGTTCGCGCAGCGGCGGATAGAGATCGAGCGCATCCCGCAGGATCGCCGAGATCGTCACAGCGTCCGTGGTCTGGTCGGCGCGGTGGTCCTCGCGGCTGCCGCCGATCAGGAACTGGCCGGTGACCAAGGGATCGATGACGAGGCCGATATGGGCGTTGTCACGGACGATGCCGCGCTTGGCGGCGAGATAGGAGGCCGCCATCAGATGACCGTCGATCGCTGGCCGGCCGGCGGCGGCGCGGTCGGTCACGACCATCTGGCCCTTCCGCGGGATCAGGACATCGCCGAGACCGAGCAGGCCGACCGAGCCGATCCCGGCGGCGACGAGGACGGCGTCGGCCGCCAGAAGCTCGCCGCGGACCGCGACCCCGACAGCCTGCCCGCCCTGCATGACGATCTCGGAGACGGGCGCATTGCGCCGGACCGCGACGCCGCTCCGCTGCAGCAGGCGCTGGGTGATCTCGTAGCCGAGCGCGTGGCCGTCATCGGGGATTTCGAGGGCGAAGCAGACGCCGTCGCCGAGGCCGGGAATGCGGCTGAGCAGCGTCGGCCGGTCGACATCCAGCACGCGCTCGCCGGCGGCGGCGAGATCGGCGCCGTGCTCGGCGACGAGATCAGCTTCGAGCGGCGTGCGGGCGACCAGGAAGGTCGAACGGCGATGGAACAGGCCGCGCAGCAATCCGTCAGCCTCGCAACGGCCGTAAAAGGCGCGGGCATGGCGCGCGAGGTCCATCATCGGCCCAGGCTTCTTGCTCGCGACCGAGACCGCGCCGTCCGAAGCGCCGGTCGCGCCGGCCGCAGGACCGGAAGCATCGAGCAGCGTGACCCGCGCACCGGCCGCCGCCAGGAAATGCGCGGCTGCGGCGCCGACGATTCCGGCGCCGATCACGGCGACATGGAGGGAAGGAGAGCGGGCCATGCGAGGCGACGGGCGTCCTGAAAAGCGATGCGCGACCCTCGGTCGCTTCGCCTTTCGGGTCGATCCAAATGATCCGCCCCGACTTGCGCCATTGTTTGAAAGTGGCGGAAGTCCGCCGCCTATGGATATGAGTGGGGCTCCCCGCCGCGGAACGAGCCATGCGCGAAGCCAATCTGACGCTGATCCAGACCTTCTTCATCGTCGCGCGCGACGGCTCCTATTCGGCCGCGGCCCGCAAGCTGGGGATGAGCTACCAGTCCGCCGCCAACCATGTCCGCCGGCTCGAACAGGTGCTGGAGGAGCGCCTCGTCCTCTCCGAGCAGGGCGCCAAGACGGTGACGCTGACGCCGCGCGGGCGCAGCCTCTACAAGCTGCTGCTGCCGGAGCTCGACACGGTGCTGGCAAGGCTCGACCGGACGCTCGACAAGGAGCGGCCGGTGCTGCGCATCGGCCTGCCGCAGGCGATCTTCTACTATCTGCTGCCGCCGATCCTGGCGCGGTTCCGGGAACTCTTCCCGCAGGTCGAGATCCTCGCCTATGAGCGCGACACCTCCCTCCCCGAGATGATCAAGGATGGCAGCCTCGATCTGTGCATCACCGAGCGCTACTTCGGCGACCCGAACGTGCCGCAGCATCTGGTCTGCACCTATCGGCCGGCACTGGTCTTCCCCACCGCCTGGGGCGCGGCGCCGGCGCCGGGCGAGATCCGGGAATGGGCGCAGGGGCGCCCCTTCGTGACCTATGAGCCCGGCCAGCTGCTGCGCAACCTCGCCATCGACTACCTGCGCCCCGACGGGTCGGAGATGGAGATCGCGATCTCGACCTCCGGCAGCTCGAGCGTGAAGCGCTGCGTCGAGGCCGGGATCGGCTTCGCGATCATCCCGGCCTGGTGCCTCGATGGCAGCGAGACCAGCATCGCCGGACTCGAGATCGCCGAGCTGCCGGAGATCCCGATCTATTTCGGCGAAGCGAGCTTCCTCGCCCGCAACCCCTATGTCGTGACGCTGCGCCAGCTCTGCGGCAACCTGATGCAGACGGCGTCCGGCCCGCAGATCCCGGCCGCTTGACGCCGCTTCGCGCCGATCTATGGTCTGGCCCGATCATGGTTCTCCAGGCGTCACGCCCTGGAGCTAAGAGGGAATTCGGTGAGGCGCACCGCGCCGAGGCCGAGGCTGCCCCCGCAACTGTAAGCGGCGAGCTCTCCACCCATCGTCCACTGGCGCTCCGGTGCCGGGAAGGCCGGGCGGAGCCAGCATCGACCCGCGAGCCAGGAGACCTGCCCTGATCGTCGGAAAGGTCTTTCGGGCGGGGTGCTCCGGAGGGTTGCGGACAAGCGCGGGACGAGGATCCCGCCGCTCCGTCGCAATCGCCTGCTTCCCGCCTTCATCTCGGGGAGCGATGAATCCAGATGCCCATCTCTACGAGCGCCGCCAGCGCCTTTGCTCGCACCAGCTTGACAGGTAGCGGCCCAACCTTCTATGTGTTTTGTTATAACATTACATATCAGTTCAATTCACGCCGACTTGACTCATGCCTCGGCGCCGGCCGTTCTCTCCCGCCTTCGAAGGGTTTCATGCACATGGTCCAGCGTTTCTCTCTCCCGCTGGCCCTGGCTGCCGGCCTGTGCCTCGCTTCCGGCGCGCAGGCCGCGCCGACGCAGTATCCGCTGACGCTGGAGAACTGCAGGGAGACCATCACCTTCACAAAGGCGCCGAAGCGCGTGGTCGCCGTCGGCCAGACGCAGACCGAGATCCTCTACGCGCTCGGCCTGGGCGACCGCGTCGTCGGCACCGCCGTCTGGTTCAGCCCGGTCGCCAAGCCGTATGAGGCGGTGAACGCCAAGGTGAAGCGGCTCGCCGACAATGATCCGAGCTTCGAGGCGGTCGTCGCCCAGGAGCCCGACCTCGTCACCGCGATGTTCGAATGGCATATCGGGCCGAACGGCATCGTCGGGAAGCGCGACCAGTTCGCCAAGGTCAAGGTGCCGACCTATGTCTCGCCGACCGACTGTGTCGGCAAGGACAATTCCGGCCCCGGCGACGGCGTGCGGACCAAGATGTTCTCGATGGAGCTGGTCTACCAGAACATCCGCGAATTCGGTCAGATCTTCGACGTGTCCGACCGCGCCGAGGCCCTGATCGCCGAGCTGAAGGCACGCGAGGAGAAGGCGGTGCAGTCGGTCGCCGGGATGAAGGCGCGGGACGTGCCTGTCGGCGTCTGGTTCTCCAGCAAGGACATCAAGGGCGATGCCTTCATCGCCGGCAAGAACGGCGTACCGGCCTATATCCTGTCGAAGCTCGGGGCCCGCAACGTCATCACCACCAATGAGGAATGGCCGCTGGTCGGCTGGGAGAGCATCGCCGCCGCGAACCCTGCCGTGATCGTCGTCGTCAGGATGGACCGCCGGCGCTTTCCCGCCGACGATATCGATCTCAAGCTCAACTTCCTCAAGACCGACCCGGTGGCGAGCAAGCTCGATGCCGTCAAGCAGGACAGGATCGTGGTGATGGATGTCGGCGCGACGCGCGCCGGGCTCGACACCGTCGACGGCATCGAGGCGCTGGCACGCGGCATCGAGCGCTTCGGCCTGGCGCGGTGAGCCACCACCCCGTCCAGCCGAACTGGCCGGCGCGGATCGGCATCGCGTTCGCAGCGCTGGCCGCGCTGGTCTTCGCCATCGCGCTCGCCGTGACCATCGGCGAGATGCGGATTCCGCTGGCGACCGCCTTTCAGGCGCTCGGCAACGGGCTGTTCGATCTCGGCTATCCGGTCAGCGCGATCCAGCAGGGCGTGATCTTCGACTACCGGCTGAGCCGGGCGCTGCTGGCCGGGCTGTGCGGCGGCGCGCTGGCGCTGTCGGGCGCGATCCTGCAGGCGCTGCTGCGCAATCCGCTGGCCGAGCCCTATATCCTCGGCATCTCGGCCGGCGCCTCGAC
>JAEXUU010000773.1 GCA_023452965.1 Pseudomonadota bacterium
CGCCGGCGAGGACGAACAGGCGCTCGAGAGCGCACGCCTTCTGATCGAGAGCGGCTGGGAAGGCGAGGCCAAATGGCTGGAGGAGTTCTGGGCGCTTCGGACGCTCAGCGGCGATCCGGCGTTCCAGGCCCTGCTTTCGCGCCAACGCGCCCTGCGCGAACTCTGAGTAGCCACTGAAATAGCCCGGCCGCATCGAGGATGCGGCCGGGCATCGAGGGGCCACCTCCCGGACCCTGCCCAAGAAACAGGCAAGCCTCGCCAAAGTGCTTGGCAACAGGCCCCTTTCCGAACGGCTTCGAATGCGCATAGGCTACCTGAAACAGGGGAAGAAGCCTGCATGCCGGCGTTCGATGAGATGACGGGGGGAGAAGGCGGATTGCGTTCGGCCTATGTCGAGCTCGACCGCTGGTTGAAGGAAGCGCCGCCGGAAGTGCTGGCCCTGCGCCGGTCGCAGGCCGAGCTGTTCTTCCGACGCATCGGCATCACCTTTGCCGTCTACGGTGACGAGGAATCGACCGAGCGGCTGATCCCCTTCGACATCATCCCGCGCGTTCTGACCAAGCCGGAATGGACCAAGCTGGAAAAGGGGCTGCGCCAGCGCGTCACCGCGCTCAACATGTTCCTCTCCGATGTCTATGGCCCGAAGGAATGCCTGAAGGCCGGCATCATCCCAGCCGACCTCGTCTATCGCAACGCCTGCTACCAGCTGCAGATGGTCGATTTCCAGGTGCCGCACGGCATCTACTGCCATATCGCCGGCATCGACATCGTCCGCGTCGACGCCGACACCTTCTACGTGCTGGAGGACAATGCCCGCACCCCGTCCGGCGTCTCCTACATGATGGAGAACCGCGAGGTGATGTTGCGGCTCTTCCCGGAGCTGTTCGCGACCCACCGCGTCGCGCCGGTCGACAACTACCCGGACCAGCTGCTCGCGACCTTGCGCTCCGTCGCGCCGCGCACAGCCTCCTCCGACCCGACGATCTGCCTGCTGACGCCGGGCCAGTACAATTCGGCCTTCTACGAGCATTCGTTTTTGGCCGACAAGCTCGGCGTCGAGCTGGTCGAGGGCTCGGACCTCTTGGTCAAGGACGACGTCGTCTACATGCGCACGACGCAAGGGCCGAAGCGCGTCGACGTGATCTACCGGCGCATCGACGATGATTTCATCGACCCCCTGGTCTTCCGCGGCGATTCCGTGCTCGGCGTGCCCGGCATCATCGGCGCCTACAAGGCCGGCAATGTCACGCTGGCCAATGCGGTCGGCACCGGCGTCGCCGACGACAAGGCGGTCTACAGCTACATGCCGGAGATCGTGAAGTTCTTCACCGGCGAGGAGCCGATCCTGAAGAACGTCCCGACCCATCGCTGCCGCGAGCCCGAGGCCAACGCCTATGTGCTCGACAATCTCGAAAAGCTGGTGGTCAAGGAGGTCAACGGCTCCGGCGGCTACGGCATGCTGGTCGGCCCCCATGCCAGCAAGGCCCAGATCGAGACCTTCCGGCAGAAGCTCAAGCTCCAGCCCGAAGGCTTCATCGCCCAGCCGACGCTGGCGCTCTCGACCTGCCCGACCTTCGTCGCCACCGGCGTCGCGCCTCGCCATGTCGACCTCAGGCCCTACGTGCTCTCGGGCGCCAACGGCATCTCCTGCGTCCCCGGCGGGCTCACCCGCGTCGCGCTGCAGGAGGGCTCGCTGGTGGTCAATTCGAGCCAGGGCGGCGGCACCAAGGACACCTGGGTGCTCGACGCATGAGGCAGCCCGCTTTCGCCTATCTCCGTCTCCTCCCGGAATCCCGGACCTGACCATGCTTTCGCGCACCGCCGACAGCCTCTACTGGGTCTCGCGCTATGTCGAACGGGCCGAGTATCTCGCCCGCATCCTCGATGCCACGACCCGCCTGACCAACCTGCCTTCCGCCTATGGCGGCGCCGGCACCGAATGGCAGAGCGCGGTCGCCACCGCCGGCTGCGAGGATGCTTTCGCCCTTGCCTATGACGAGGCGAACGAACGCAATGTCTGCGAGTTCCTCACCTTCAACCCGGACAATCCGTCCTCGATCCGCAATTGCTTCGCGCTCGCCCGTTCGAACGCCCGGGCGGTCCGCACCGCCCTGACGTCGGAGATGTGGGACGCGCTCAACAGCGCATGGCTGGAACTGCAGCGCTTCGAGCGCAAGCGCATGGACCGTGAGGAGTTCGCCCGCTTCCTCGACTGGGTGAAGAACGTCTCGCTCGTCTTCGACGGCTCGGCCTACCGGACGATGCTGCGCGACGACGGCTACTGGTTCTCGCGGCTCGGCGTGCATGTCGAGCGGGCCGACAACACCGCCCGCATCCTCGACGTGAAGTATCATCTGCTGCTGCCCGAGACCGAGCAGGTCGGCGGCTCGCTCGACTACTTCCAGTGGACGACGATGCTGCGCGAGGTCTCGGCACTGACCGCTTATCACTGGGTCTACCGCGAGGCGGTGAAGCCGGTGCTGATCGCCGACCTGCTGATCCTCAACAAGCGCATGCCGCGCTCGCTGGCGAGCTGCTACGAGAGCATCTCGCGCTTCCTCGACTCGCTCGGCGATGCCTATGACCGGCATGGTCCGGCCCAGCGCCAGGCCCGCAAGACCCTGGCCAGCCTGTCGAACATGCGGATAGACGCGGTGATCCAGCGCGGGCTGCACGAATTCATCGAGGACTTCATCACCGAGAACAACCGCCTTGGTGCGATCATCGTCGACCAGTATCTGCAATAGGCTTTCCGCCACCGACGGAACCGAGGACCTCCAGCAGCCGCCATGCGTATCCGGATCTCGCACAGCATCGCCTATGCCTATGCCGAGCCGGTGCGCCAGCTCCGGCAGGTGCTGCGGCTGACGCCCCGCGACCATGACGGCCAGCATGTCATGTCCTGGCGGATCGAGCCGAACATCGACGGCCGGCTGCGCTCCAGCCAGGACCCGTTCGGCAATCTCGTCCATGACTTCTCGGCCGACGGGCCAATCGAGAATTATGCGATCGAAATCAAAGGCATGGTCGAAACCGTTGATCTCGCGGGCGTGATCCGCGGCGTCACCGAGAAGGTGCCGCCGGCGGTGTTCATGCGCGACACCAGGCTGACCGAACCGAGCGCCGCGCTGCGCGATCTGACCGCCGAAGCCGAGGTCAGGGCCAGGGGCGGCAGCGACCTCTCGCGCCTGCACGCGCTATTGGAGACGGTGCACGAGACGATAGCCTGTGTGCCGACCGGCGAGCGCGTCGGCATCGGCGCCGGCGCCTGCCTCGAAGCGGGCGAAGGCATCCCGCAGGACGTCGCGCACGTCTTCATGACCTGCGCCCGCTCGCTCGGCGCGCCCGCCCGCTATGTCTCCGGCTATGTCGCGGAATCGGAAACGCTGCCCCATGCCGGCGGAGCCCATGCCTGGGCCGAGGCCTATCTGCCCGATTACGGCTGGATCGGCTTCGACTGTGCCAACGGGCTCTGCCCGATCGACACCCATATCCGCGTCGCTGCCGGCCTCGACTATGCCGATGCAGCGCCCGTGCGCGGCGCCCGCACCGGCGGCAATGGCGAGAGCCTGCTGGTCGAGGTCCGCGCCCAGGCGGCGAAACCGCGCCTGCAGGGGCAGTAGCCGGCTGCAAGGCTCAGTCTCCGGCCCGCGCATTGTCGCTGACGCAGCGGCCTGATACCAGCCGCTGTGCTGCGCCGCACCAACTGCTGCGTATGCCCGCTCAGGAGACCTGTCACGTGACCTATTGCGCCGGCATACTCGTCCAGGACGGTCTCGTGATGATCGCCGACACGCGCACCAATGCCGGGCTCGACGACATCTCGACCTTCCGCAAGCTGCACATCTTCTCCTGGCCGGGCGAACGCACCCTGGCGCTCGCCACCGCCGGCAATCTCTCCCTCACCCAGTCGGTGGCCAGCCTGCTGCACGAGGGCGTGCCCAATCCGGAAACCGGCGAGCCCGAGACCTTGCAGAACGCACCCTCGATGTTCCGTGCCGCCCAGCTCGTCGGCCGCGCGGTGCGCATCGTGCGCGAGACCGATGGCGAGGCGCTGCGCGAGGCCGGCGTCAAATACGACATGTCGCTGCTCTTCGGCGGCCAGATCGTCGGCCAGCCGATGCGGCTCTTCATGATCTACTCGGCCGGCAACTTCATCGAATGCGGCATGGTCGCGCCCTTCCTGCAGATCGGCGAACACAAATACGGCAAGCCGATCCTCGACCGCGCCGTGACCTTCAAGACCCATCTCTACGATGCGCTGAAAGTCGGGCTGATCTCGATGGATTCGACCATGCGCTCCAATCTCGGCGTCGGCCTGCCGATCGACATGATCGTGCTGCGCCGGGACGCGCAGGGGCCGGAGCTAAACCGCCGGATCGAGGCCGGCGAGCCCTATTTCCACGACCTGCGCGAACGCTGGTCGGCGGCCTTGCGCGCAGCGCATATGGCGATCCCGCGCCCGCCTTACGAACCTTCGGATACCTGAACGCGGCCTGCGCTGGCAGGCGGCGGCAGACCCACCTGGCAAAAATATTCACAAAACCAGATACATATCTGGCTTTCCTGTAGGTGGCGGAGCCAGGATCCATCCCCGCTGCGGCCTGCCCTGCTCAGGCCGCCACAGCGTGTTTTAGCTGCCGTCGGCACGGAATCTTGTGAATTCGTGCCGCCAATGGAAACCGGATGGCAAGATTCGCCTGACAAAGTGGACCATCTGCGTGCGCCCGGACAGGTGGAGCATTTTGCCGCTATTTGCTCGATTGCCGAATTCGGAATCGTCTGCACGCATGCTGACGGGCACGGTGGCGACCCTGGCCTGCGCCTTCGCGCTTGCCGCTGCGGCCGCGATCAGCGTCATCCTCGCCATCACGCTCGACGCCAACCACCTCGAGGCCGAAAGGCAGCGTGACCGTATCGAGGCCGCGATCGAGAACCAGGTTCGCCTGCGCCGGCAGCGCCTCGACAATCTGCGTGATGCCGGGCTGCTCCAGCCGATCTTCAACGCAAGCCTGCCACGCCCGGCGCTCCAATGGGCCTTCACCCGGCTCGCCAACCGTTTCCTCGATCTCGACGGCGTCTATCTCGTCAGCGCCTCCGGCGAGGTCCTTGCAGGCGTCGAAGGCGGCGTTTCGGCGGGTCAGGCCGGTTATGAAGGCTTGCGCCATTTCTCCCGCGAACTGCCTGGAGCGGCGGCCGTCACCACGCCACACGAACCGGCCGCGACCAACGGGCCGCTGCGGGCCTTTCTCAGTCACGACGGCCACGAAACGCTCGGACTGATCGTCGCCGACATCAGGGCCGGCAGCGTCCCGGGCGAGAAGGCATTGGCCCCTGATGGCGCGGCCTACATCGTCGGCTATCGCCGCACCACCCAGCCGCTGATGGACGAACTGGCCCGCCAGTACCGGATCGCGGGTGTTCGGGTGGTCACCCAGCAGCCGCCCGATGCGCTGCTGCGCCGCGACATCGCCTCGCCCGACGGTGCCGTCAGGGCCTGGCTGACCTGGACCCCGGACCGGCCTGGGGACACGATGATGCGGCAGTTCTTCTGGGCCCTGGCCGGAGTCGGACTGCTCTTCATCGGAATCTTCGCCTACGTCTTCTTCCGTCTGCGCCACGCAGGAACCCAGATCACCCTTCGCGAGCAGCAGATCCAGCGCCTCGCCGGGCAGGACGAGCTCTCGAACCTGCCCAACCGCCGCACCTTCGATCTCCGGCTCGACCAGGAACTCGCCCAGCTCGGCCGCACCAAGAGCGCGCTCGCCGTCCTGA
>JAEXUU010000091.1 GCA_023452965.1 Pseudomonadota bacterium
GAGCATCACCGCAGCGGGGTCGCCGGGGGCGATGCGGACGATGATGAAGACGATCGTCACGACCGTGAACATCACCGCCAGCATGCCGAGGATGCGCTGCATCACATATCGCGTCATCGCGTGCCGATCTTCCCTTCTGTGCTTCCCGGCGTTCATCGCCGGTCAGCCGCCGTTGCAGGCGTGTTCTGCCCATCGGCGTTCGAAAAACTCTGGTCATCCCGGACGGAGCGAAGCGGAGATCCGGGATCCATGCCGGAGCCTTTCCGCAAGAGTCTCCGGCATGGATCCCGGGTCTCCCTACGGTCGCCCGGGATGACGCGCGCTTGATCGGGAGCAGCCCGAGGCTGCTCCCGAAGTGCGTGGAGTTGGCTTCCTGACGATCGCTCAGGGCTTGAGCGAGGCGTTCCAGAAGTACGGCCAGGGCGAGGCGGTGTAGCCGGTCAGGCGCGGCGACTTGGCGCTGAGGGCGGCGAAATCGCCGACCTTGTAGAAGGGCACCTCTTCGAAGATCAGCTTCTGCAGATCGGCGAAGATCGTCTTGCGCTTCGTCTCGTCCGCTTCGGCGTTGAGCGCGTTGAGGAGCTTGTTCTTGGTCTCGCTCGCCCACCAGCCGGGATAGCTGTCGGGCAGCGGGGCGATCAGGGCGGGCTCGGCCAGGAACGGGCTGTGGGTGATGAAGATGTCCCACAGGGCCGGCTCGGCGCGGCGCTGCACCAACGTCGCCCAGTCGACGACCTGCAGGTCGACCTTCAGGCCGGCGGCCTTGAGATACTCGGCCGCGACCTGCGCCATCTTGTAGTGGAACTCGTACTGGCGGCTGGTCAGGATCCGGATCGGCGCGCCGTCATACTTCGCGGTCTTGGCCAGCGCCTTGGCCTTGTCGGCGTCGCCCTGGTTGTAGGCCTTGATGCCGGCATCGCTGCGCCAGGTGTAGCCTTCCGGGTACATGGCGCCGTCCACCTTGTAGAACTCCGGCTTGCCGAAGGCGGCAGCCAGCATGTCCTCGGCATTAAGGGCAGCCTGGACAGCCTTGCGCATGTCCTGGTTGGTCATCATGCCCTGCTTGTTGTTCATGATGAACATCGGCCAGCCGAAGCCCTGCATCAGCAACGGCTCGGTCTTGGCCTGGCCCTTCAGCCGATCGAAAGCCTCGACCGGGATCAGGTCGGCGAAGTCGAACTGGCCGGCAAGCGCGCCCTCGACACGGGTGTTGGCGTCGGGAACCGGCACGAAGCGAATCTCGTCGAGATACTGCTTGCGGGCGCCGCCGAAGCCGTCGGGCTCGCCCTGGCGCTGCTTGTAGCCGTCGAAGCGGACAAGCTGGATGTACTGGTCGGGCTTGCGCTCCTTGAGCTGGTAGGGCCCGGTGCCGATCACGTCCTTGATCGGGTTTTCCATCTTGTCGGCCGGCATGATCACGGCCGCGGAGTTGTTGAAGGCGAGCAGCGCGGTGAGCGGCGCGAACGGGGCCTTCAGCGTGATCTTGACCGACTTGTCGCCCTCCGCCTCGATCGAGGCGATGTTGGAGGCGACGAGCTTGCCGCGCGAGGCGAGCTCGGTCCAGCGCTTCAGCGAGGCGACGACGTCCTGCGCGGTCATCGCCTTGCCGTTGTGGAAGGTGACGCCCTGGCGCAACGGGATGGTGTAGACCTTGCCGCCGTCGCTGATCTGCGGAAGCGCCTCGGCCAGGAGCGGGGTCAGCGCCCAGTTCTTGTCGAAGGTGTAGAGCGTCTCGTAGAAGTGCTGGGTGATCATGCCCAGGAGATCGCCGGCGGCGACCATCGGGTCGAGCGTGTTGGGCTCGCCGATCGTGGCGACGTTGAGCGCGCCGCCCTTCTGCTGGGCGAGGGCCGGCGCCGCGGCGCCCAATCCCGCGACGGCGAGCGCGGTCGCGCCGATGCGGGCCAATTTCTTCAACATCTCAGCTTCCTCCCTGTGGTTTCTTGTCAGTCGGTGTTGAAATCAACGGCGCTTCCCGTCAGCGCCGGCGGATGGTCTCCACGACATGGGCCAGCTGCTCGACCACGGCGGCGGTGATCTGCTCACCCTTCTCGCGCGTCGCCAGCGAGGGGTCGCCGACGACCCCGGTGCCGCCGGACATTTCGTGCATGGAGCGGAACAGCGCGCCGCGGGCCGGCAGGATCATGTCGGCATTGGCCCAATCATGGGTGCCGACATAGCTCATCCCGGAGACCAGCGCCGTGCGCACGCTCTTCGGCGCACCGAGCAGCATCAGCGAGGTCTCGAACTCGCAGGCATGGTTGACCCCGGCGAAGCTGCTCTCGCGGATCGCGCCGAGTTCCTTGGCGGCCAGGCGCCACCAGGTCAGGAAGGCGACGCGGCAGTCGCGATGCTTCGTCCCGAAGGTCTCCAGCAGCACCTGGCCGATCGCCTGGTTGCCGCCATGGCTGTTGAACAGCACGATGTTGCGGAAGCCGTGGCGCACGACGCTTTCGAGGATATCCCCGACATAGGCCAGGAAGGTCTCGTGGCGAATGCTGAGCGTCCCGGCGAAATCCATGTGGTGCTCGGAGCAGCAGACCTTGACCTGCGGCAGGATCAGGACCCGATCCCCGAGCTTGGCTTCCAGCGCCTGCAGGAAATGATCGCCGATGACGGCGTCGGTCTCGAGCGGCAGATGAGGGCCGTGCTGCTCGATGGCGGCGACGTTCAGGACGACCGGGATGTCGCGATCGAGCGCGGCGACTTCGTTCGTCGTGAGGGTTTCCCAACGCATGGTTCTGGTCCGGCTCTCAGGAGATCGTGCGTTCGGAGACGCGGAAGCGGGCGATCGCGGCCTCGTCGAGGACGATGCCGAGCCCCGGCCCGTCATCGGGGATGCGCACATGCGGCGGCTCGAAGGCGAGCGGCTTGGCGAGCAGATCGTGGCTGCGGATCATCCGGCCGAAGATGTCGCTCGGCCAGACGCAGCTCTTCGCCGCCGCGGCCTGGTGGACATACATCGCTTCGAGGATGCCGAGATCGACCTCCGAGCCGTGCCAGCAGTAGACGCCGGCGGTCGAGGCGATGTGGTCGAGCGTCTGGAACTTGGCGAGGCCGCAGTTGAAGTTGAAGCCGTCGACGGCGCCATGGGCAATGGCGTTGATCGCGTCATGGGCGCGCTGGCCCTGGTAGATATAGGGCAGCGAGACGTGCAGCACGATCGGGATCGAGGAGAAGCGGCGCAGCTCCGCGAAATCCTGCAGCATCCAGCGCGGCAGCGGGTCTTCGAGCAGCAGGACGTTTCCGACCTTCTCGAGCTCACGGATGATAGGGCGGGCATTGCCCGAGTTCTCCCAGCGCTGGTTGGGATCGAAGATCACCTTCATCCCGGGCGCATATTCCTTGATGCGGGCGCACCAGCCGGCGACGTCGTCCTCGAGGTCGCATTTGAACTTGATGACCTTGTAGCCCTGGTCGAAATAGCGCTTCACCCAGGGGCCGACCTCATCCTGGGTGCGGTGGCTCGACCAGGCGCTGACATTGACCCGGTCGCGGATGGCGCCGCCGAGCAGGCGGTGCATCGGCACGCCCAGCGTCTTGGCATAGGCGTCCCAGATCGCGCATTCGAAGCCGTCATATTCGCGGCAGAGCGGCAGCGGCAGGTCCTGCAGCGGCAGATCGAAGATCGACTGGCCGATCAGGTTGGCGCAGATCGCCTCCAGGCGCGGCCATTCATGGTCGCGATAGAATTCGCCGATGCCGACGACGCCGTTCTTCAGCTTCATCCGGACGATCAGCTTGGGCAGCTCGTCGAACTGCACGCTCCAGCTCGCCTTGCCACCGACCGGCAGCATGTGCAGCGGCTTGGCGAGGGTCTCCGAATTGATGACGCCGGGATTGGCGGGGACGATGACCTCGTCGAACTGGAAGGACAGGATCGTTCCGTCGGCTGGCTGCATGGCTCGGCTCGTCTTCTCATCGTTGGCGCTTGGCGCGGCGGCCGGGAATGTAGCTAGATTACATTTACTGTCAATCTAGCCGGGGCGATTTGCACAGTCAGCCGCCTTCTGGCGTCACGTGACAGGAAGGAAACGCCCGCGGGCGCGGGGGAGACGTTTCGGCTTTTGCCAGCCTTGTTAATAGTCAAGTAGTTGATTTTATAAGTAATTTTAGATGGACTCAGGCGTCATCAAGCCGCGCCGTATGTCCCGGCCGGCTCTGCTGGTCCGTCAATGTAGCGAAATTACCTTTCGAGGAGTTCAGTCGCCGATCGGCTGCCCCTCGGTGCTGCCGTGAAGGGCGATGAGCGTCGCGCGGGCGCGCCAGAGCTTCTTCGAGACGACCTTCATGCGGCGGGCGCCGAGCAGGGTCGCGATGCAGTCGAGCAGGAAGAGCTGCCCGTAGCGGCCGCGATTGGGCATGTAGAAGAACTTCTCCTCGTCGAAGGCCTGCAGCGGCACGAGCACGCTGGCGAGTTCGGCGAGCGGGCTCGGCGGGTGGGTGACGGCAATGACGCCTGCGCCCTGGCTGCGGGCGATCTCGGCGCTGTCGAGCAGCGAGCGCGGCTTGCCGGTGACCGAGAAGATCAGGAGGACGTCGTCGGGTCCGCAGGTCGCGGCCATGACGCGCTGCTGATAGGGGTCGGCTGTCGAGGATGCTGCGACGTCGAGGCGGAACAGCCGGTTCTCGGCCTCGGTCGCGACATTGGCCGAACTGCCGCCGACGCCGAAGCAGAAGACGCGGCGGCCCTTGTCGAGCAGGTCGACGGCCGCCTCGATCGCGTGCGGATCATGCTGGGCGAAGGCCATCGACAGCGCCTGCACGGTCGCGTTGTAGACGTGCTCGGCGACCTCGTTGCCGGTGTCGGCGGGCTGCTGGCGCTCGGCGGCGAGATACATCCGGCCGATCGCATATTCCTGGGCCAGGCGGATCTTGAAATCGGTGAAGCCGTCGCAGCCCATGCGGCGGGCGAAGCGCACCACCGTCGGCTCGCTGACATGCGCCTGGGCCGCCAGGTCCCTGGTGCTGATCCGCGCTGCGCCGTCGATGTCCGCCAGAATGATCTCGGCGACATTCCGCTCGGCCCGGTTCATCTCAGGTGCTTCGACCCGCATGCGGTCGATCAGGCTGCTCACGTGGCGCATCGTCCCAGTTTCCGGCACTCGCCGCGGTGGCGTCAGATATCTCTCGACCGGAACCAAGCAAATCCGTGGCGCGCTCGGTTCCACAGCTTCCTGCCGCGAGCGCGGCGCTTCCGGCCATGCAGCTGTCGCGCGTCGAGTATTTCGATGGGCGGACGATCAGGCAAGGGGCGCGGTACCAAGGGCCTGAAGGGCCAAGCACGCCATGCGGTGACGTGGGATGGTTTGCGCCACCCGCCACGCGCCCGCCGCGACATGGTCACGAAATGACCCGATTGGGTTCAGCCTCAGATCCCATTTCCGGTGTTCAATTGCGCGCTCATCCGCAACCGATGGAAGGAAACTCCATGCGAATGACCACGATTGCCGCTGCCGGTGCCGCGTTCTTGCTGGCGGGCGCCGCCAATGCCCAGACCCGCCCGGCCGATCCGCCCGCGAGCGCGCCGCCTGCCACAGCGCCGCAGACGCCGTCGACCGCGCCGACGATCAAGTCGATCAATGTTGTGGAGCTCGACGCGCTTCCCGAGGCGACCCGGGCACAGGTGAACCAGGTTGTGGCGACCCGCACGGCGAATGAGCTGCAACAGCTTCAGAAGGCCATCGAGGCCGCTCCGGCGGTGAAATCCGCCATCGAGGCCAAGGGCTTTTCGACCCGCGATGTGGTGATGGCCGAAGTGAACGACGAGGGCGAGCTGACGGTCGTCACGAGGCGGCTCGGCTGACCGACGTGCTGTCGGCTATCGGCTCCCGAAGGAGCCGCTGCTCCCAGGTGGCGGAGGACCATTCAGCCCTCCGCCTCTTCTCAATTGGAATTATCGAGGCAGGGCAGACGGGCGATAGCGTCGCCCTGCGTACTCAAGTCCTGCCTCCGGCGTCGATGATCGACGGATACTGCTTTCAGATGGCAACGCCTGGCACTGCCATTTGAAAGCGTCCGGTACTAGCTCCAGAACCCATCCTGATGGGCGCGTGGCGAGAACGTTTCCGAGTCGTCCTGTTCGGTCGTCTCGATGTCGTTCTCGTGTTCGGCGTCGAGTGCGCCGTCCGAGTCGTGCCGTTCGAGCATGGTTCTCTCCTTTCATAATCTAGGGGGAGGGTTGCTTCTGGCACACCAAAGATAGGGGTTTTTGCTGCGCTGCACAAGGTTTTGGGCAGGGGTCGGCCTTCCCGAAGGGCAGGTTGGGCTCAGCCATTGCCCCCCGAGCGTGCTTCCGTCGCGGTCGCCGACTGGCTCTCCGCAGCGCGATCCAGGCATTCGGCCATGGCCGATGTTCCCCAGGAGTGCTTCGAGCACTGCGCCGTTCCCACGGTCAGATTCGGTGCGGATCCCTGCGGCTGCTGCGCGCCGCTGCATCCGGCAAGCGCCAGGGCGAGTATGGCCAAGGTCAGTCGCATTTTGCTCTCCGGTTTCGAAACCCGGCCAGCCCAGCACAGAGGTTGGGCAGGAGTTTGATGCCGGGCAAGCGCTGGTGATGGCGCGCGATTTGCGCGGAGCAAGGCGACTATGCCGATGCCGTCCAGTTTCGAAACGTGTTGTCCCAAAAACGCGCAATCGGAGACGTCCATGTCGTCGCGCCGCCCTTCTCTGCGCCTAGCTCGAGTTCTCGACCGCCTGGACAGGCGCAAGCGCGCCGCCCGCAAGGCCGCCGCCGCGGCCCGGGCAGCGGAACAAACAAACAGCTCCGACTCATCGACGCAGATGGGCAAGGACGAGGAGGGGGCAGGGCGCGGGAGCAAGTAGCCGACACGCTGGAGCAAAAGAGCGACCCGCCGACCCTGTGGGCGGCGGGTCGTTGCAACGAGCCCCGCGCGGACAGTGCGCGAGGCTCGCAAGCGAGAGCTACCAGCTCTGGCGGTTGTACCAGGTATCGACGTCCGTCTTCACACGGTCCTTCTCGATGCCGTAGCGCTCCTGGATCTTGCCTTCGAGCTGGTCGCGCTTGCCGGCGATGACGTCGAGATCGTCATCGGTGAGCTTGCCCCACTGCTCCTTGACCTTGCCCTTGAGCTGCTTCCAGTTTCCTTCGACGCGGTTCCAGTCCATCGGATTTCTCCTGTCAGGGTTGTAAGGCTTGCTTATCGGTTGCCGCGCGAGAGCGGTCAGATCAGCGGGCCGCGATAGGGCTCCGCCCTCTCGTCGAACCGGCTCCAGCCGCTCTGGCGGTATTCGGCGAGGCGCTCGTCACGGTCGATGGGCGTCGCGCCGTCCATGATCGCTTCGGCGGTGGGAGCGCGATCGTCGCTGGTCCGCACCGAGACGACCGAGCCGCCGCGGCGCACGGTTTCGGCATAGTAGTTGGCATCGTCAGCGCTGGTGCCGGCGCTGGTCAGGGCGCCGACAATGCCGCCGGCGGCACCGCCCGCCACAGCGCCGGCTGCCGTCGAGGCGAGCCAGCCGGCCGCAACCACCGGGCCGATGCCGGGAATCGCGATCAGGCCAAGGCCGGCGAGCAGGCCGGCAGCGCCACCGAGCGTCGCGCCGATGCCGGCGCCTTCTCCGGCATTGCTGTCGTCCGTCTTCTCGTGACGACCGACAATGCTGATCTCGGAACTCGAAAAGCCTGCGGCTTCGAGCTGCTCGACGACGATGCGAGCCGATTCATAGTTGTCGTAGGATCGCGTGATGGTCTGGGTCATGTCTTGTTGTCTCCCGATATCGTTTATGGTCGATCAGTTGCGGGTGATGTTGCCGCGATAGTCGACCGATACGTTGACCTGAGCGCCCGAATGGGTGGCCGTTCCCTTCCAGACGCCGTTGTCGTCCTTCTTGAGGCCGCCGACATTCGAGTAGCCATTGGCTTCGAGACGGCTCTTGGCCTGGCCCTCGGTGAAGCTGTTGGCGCCCGGAAGCGGCGCATTGGCGTCGGCCGGCGCATTCGGGGCTGGTGTCGGCGATGTGGTCGACGTCTGCGCCAGCGCGCTTGTCGAAAGCAAGGCGCAGAAAATCGACGTGAGAACCACGTTCCGCATCATTATCTCCTTGTGGGTAAACGGCATTTCGTCCGCTGCCGATAAAACCGGCAGCAGCCGCGATGGTTCCCGAAAAAGTGAAGATGCGAGGAAGGTTCTCGCGGCTCAGTAGCCAAGCCGCGGGCGGGTGGATGCGAATCCTGCGCTTATTGGGGCGGCCTGCGGCCTGGCTCAGCCGGGAAGAGCGAAATCCAGGGCGGCGGCGACGTGCAGCTTCGTCGTGTCGAAGACCGGCAGGCTGAAATCGCCCTGCGAGAGCAGCAGGGTCAGTTCGGTGCAGCCGAGGATGACGCTGTCGATCGCCTGCGGGCGCATGCGTTCGACCTCACGCAGGCAGGTCAGGCGCGATTGCGGGCGGACGATGCCGCGGCAAAGCTCCTCGAAGATGATGTCGTTGATCGCCAGGCGCCCACGCGCGTCCGGGATGACCGGGGCGAGCAGCCCACTGCGCGCCAGCCGGTGGCGATAGAATTCCTGCTCCATGGTGTAGCGCGTGGCGAGCAGCGCCGGCCGACTGCACCCCGCGGCCTCGATCGCGCGTGCGGTCGTGTCGACAAGATGGATCAGAGGGATGCCGACCGCCGCCTCGATCTCCGGGGCGAGGCTGTGCATGGTGTTGGCGCAGATCAGCAGGCCGGCGGCGCCGGCCCGCTCCAGACCGCGTGCGGCAGCCGTCATCAGCCCGGCAAGCTCCGCCATGGCGCCCGCCGCCTGAAGGCGAGCGATCTCGGCGAAATCGAAGGAGTGCAGCAGGAGCGGGGCGGAGTGGAGCCCGCCGAGCCTTGCCCGCGCGCCCTCGTTGAGCAGGCGGTAATAGACCGCCGTGCTCTCCCAGCTCATGCCGCCGAGCAGGCCGAGCGGCTTCACGATGCGACGGTTCCCTGCCGGGCGCCGGCGCCGATCTTCAGCTCGCTCATCGCTTCTGCGTATGCGCGAAGACGTCGTAGTTCAGCTCGGCGATGCGGAACCATTGCTGGATCTCGTCGCGGAAGCGCGTCCACGGCTCGTAGATCCGCCGGAACTCGGCATTGCGGGCCGCTTCCTCGCGATAATAGGCGTCTGCCGCCTTGAACGCGGCTTCCATGACGTCGCGTGGGAAGGAGCGAAGCTGCACGCCAGCGCCGACCAGACGGCGCAGCGCGGCCATGTTCTGGGTGTCGTATTGCGCCAGCATCAGCATGGTCGACTCGGCGCTTGCCGTCTCGATCGCTGCCTTGAAATCGTCGGGCAGGGCGGCCCAGGCCTTGTCGTTGATATAGAGGCTGATCTGCGGGCCGCAGTCCCACCAGCCCGGTGAGTAATAGTACCGCGCGACCTTCTGGAAGCCGAGGCGCTCGTCATCGGCCGGGCCGACCCATTCGACCGCGTCGATCGTACCGCGCTCCAGGGCGGAATAGATGTCGCCGGCGGCGATGGTCTGCGGCACGACGCCCATGCGCGACAGGATTTCGCCGCCGATGCCGGGAATGCGCATCTTCAGGCCGGAGAGGTCGGCGACGCCATTGATCTCCTTGCGGAACCAGCCGCCCATCTGGCAGCCGGTGTTGCCGAGCGGGAACTGGACGATGCCGAAGCGGGCGAAGAGCGGCCGCAGCAGTTCGAGGCCGCCGCCCTGCATCATCCAGGCGATGTGCTGACGCGAGTTGAGGCCGAAGGGCAGGCCGGTGTCGAAGGCGAGCGCCTTGTCCTTGCCGGTGTAGTAGAAGGTGGCGCTGTGGCCGCATTCGATGGTGCCGGCGCCGACCGCATCGAGCACCTGCAGCCCGCCGACGATCTCGCCGGCCGCGAAGACCTGGATCTTGAAGCGCCCCTTGGTCAGCTGATCGACCCGGCGTGCCAGGTTCTCGGCGGCGTTGAACAGAATCGGCAGCGATTTCGGAAAGCTCGAGGCCAGGCGCCAGCGCACCTCGCCGGATTGCTGCGCCACGGCCGGTGCCGCGACCGTCGTGGCCGCGGCTGCCCCGGCCAGCATCCTCCTACGCGTGAACGCCATCTTCTTCTCCCCCGAGAATTGCGTCAGCTTCGATTTCGATCAGGATGTCCGGGTGGATGAAGGTGATCCCTGCAAGAAAGGACGTGACGGGCTGGATCTGCCCGAAGAACTCGCCGTGGATGTTTCCGACCTTCTCCCAGTCTTCGGCATGGCGCAGGAAGATGCGGGTGCGGACCGTGTTCTGGAGCCCGTTCATGCCGCAGGCCGTCAGCGCTTCGGCGATCTTGCGCAGGCTTTCCCGGGTCTGGATTTCGACATCGTTCGCCCCGATCACGCCGTCCGGGCCGAGGGCTGTGGTGCCGGCGACGACGGCATGGTTGCCGACGCGCACCGCGCGGCAATAGCCGATGCGCTTTTCATAGGGCCCGTCGCTGACTACCTGCTGTCTCACAAC
>JAEXUU010000125.1 GCA_023452965.1 Pseudomonadota bacterium
GCCATGTCCTGCTCTATGCCGGGGCGCGCCATGGCAACTGGCGGCTCGATGGCGGCGTCGGCTACTCCTTCGGCGAGACCAATCTGACCCGCCAGGTCCTGATCCGCGGCATTGGCAACACGCTGCGCTCGGAGCGCGACACCGACGTGCTGCAGGCCTTCGCCGAGCTCGGCTACGCCTTCCGCTTCCAGGGCTTTGCGCTCGAGCCCTTCGCCCAGATCGCCTTGCTGCGGGTCTCCTCCGGCTCGGCGATCGAGCAGGGCGGGGCGGCGGCGCTGCGGGTCGCCTCGCAGGACCAGTCGCTCGGCTTCACCACGCTCGGCCTGCGGGCCGCGGCGCAGCTCGGGGCGATGCCGCTGTTCGCGCGCGGCCTCGTCGGCTGGCGCTACGGCTTTGGCGATCTCACCCCGCAGGCCGGCACCGCCTTCGTCGCCGGCATCACCCCGGCCAGGGTCTATGCCGCCCAGATCGACCGCAACGCCCTCGTCACCGAGGCCGGGCTCGACTGGCGCGCCACCGCTTCGACCACGGTCGGCATCGCCTACTCAGCCGCGATCGGCGAGCGCACCAGGGACCATGCCCTCAAAGGGCGCTTCGAGGTCAGGTTCTGAAGGCTGGGGGCGCGCTTCGCAGCGCGTCGGCCGACGCGAGCACGACAGAAATCCGCGCACCCGCGGAACATCGGCGCGGCGAACGCCGTGGGAAACGATCCGGATCAATGGCCGGGGTGCGTCGCGACCTCGCGGCGCAGCTGGCGTATCGCGCCGACCAACTCCCTGATCATCGGCATCGCCCGGTACTGCCGCGCATAGAACAAGCCAAAACTCGGGCACCAGTAGCTCGTGTCGAGTGGAACACGGGCTATCGTCTCGGACGCACGCATCCGTGGTGATGGCGGCATGTTGAAGAGCGAATAGCCGAGACCTGCAGCGACGAGTTCGGCCGCGAGCTCCCGCGAATTCACGACATAGCGCAGCGCCGGCTTCAGACCGTGCTGCTCGAACAGGCCGGCGTAATAGGCCCGGGCACCCGGGAAATCGAGCAGGATGTATGGCTCCTCCTGCAACTCGGCCAGGGTCACCGAGGCGGCGCCCGCCAGCCCATGGCCGCGATGCAGGCCGGCATGGATCGGCGCACGCATGATCGGAACGAAGGAGAGGTCCACCGTCATGGCGTCGTTGAAGGCGAGGCCGGCGAGCAGCTCGCCGGACCTCACCCGCGTCGCGACCTCTTCCGAGCTCATTTCCTCGAGACGGAAGCGCGCCTGCGGCGCGCGTGAAGCGAGATGGAGCAACAAGGGCGGGATGATCGCCGCTGCGGCGGTGGCGACGACGCCGATCCGCATCTCCGTCTGCCATTCATGCGGAATGCGCAAGGCCGCGTGCTCGAAGGCATCGTGGGCTGCGAGGAACTGCTCGGCGAGCGCTGCGAAATGCTGGCCTTCCGCAGTCAAGGCGACGCCGCGGGCGGGCGTCCGGCGAAACAGGGGGGCGGCGAGCTTGGCCTCGGCGAAAGCAATGGCCTCGCGGATCGAGGAGGCCGAAATCGCGTGCGCTTCCGCCGCTTCCGCGATCGAGCCTCCGGCCGCGACCGTCACGATGTAGCGCAGCTGCTTGAGCGTGAAGTTCTTCATCGCCAGAACATACATTTTCTGAATGTTCCAGCTAGCTTAATGTATTTTATCGCTGTGATCGGCGATGTGATCCTCCGCCCAGGAGACTGATCACCGTGACCCAAGCCCTGATCGAAACGCTGCGCGGCCAGGAGGCCGAAATGATCGCGATCCGACGCGATCTGCACCGGCATCCCGAGCTCGCGTTCAAGGAGTTCAGGACCGCCGCCCTGGTCGCCGAAAAGCTGCGCAGCTGGGGCATCGCGGTCAGCGAAGGGCTCGCCGGCACCGGCGTGGTCGGCACCTTGCGCGGGCGCCGGCCGGGCACCGCCGCGATCGGCCTACGCGCCGACATGGATGCGCTGCCGATCCGGGAGGCGACGGGCCTGCCCTACGCCTCCGTCCATGGCGGGCTGATGCATGCCTGCGGCCATGACGGCCACACCGCAATGCTGCTCGGCGCGGCGCGCCATCTCGCGATGGACCCTGATTTCGCCGGCACCGTCCATTTCATCTTCCAGCCGGCAGAGGAAGGCGGCGGAGGCGGCAAGGTGATGGTCGAGGAGGGCCTGTTCCGGCGCTTTCCCTGCGACGCCGTCTATGGCCTGCACAACGAGCCGGGGCTCGAAATCGGACGGTTCGGCATCCGCAGCGGCCCCATGCTCGCGGCCATGGACAGCTGGCGGGTCGTCTTCAGCGGCACAGGCGGCCATGGCGGGCGCCCCCATCGCGCGACCGATCCGACCATGGCGCAGGCCCAGTTCGTGCTGACGCTCCAGAGCGTGATCGGGCGCAACATTCCCGGCCACGAGACGGCCGTGATCAGCGTCGGGCATATCGGCGCGGGAGCGGCGGACGCGCCCAACAACATCCCTGCGCAGGTCCTGCTCGCCGGAACCATCAGAACCTATCGCCCCGAAGTGCGCGAGATCGTCATGCGGCGCCTGAGCGAGCTCGCGGCTTCCGCCGCCAGCGGCCATAATTGCATGGCCGAGGTCACGATCGACTCGCATTATCCGGCCTTGGTCAACAGCCGGGACGAGACGATCCGCGCCGCAGACGCCGCCGCGGCGGCGTTCGGCGAGGATGCCGTCGACCGCGACTTCCCGCAGATCACGGCTGCCGAGGATTTCGCCTTCATGCTGCGCGAGCGGCCCGGCGCCTTCATGCTCATCGGCAATGGCTTCGCACCCGACGGGGCGCTCCATCACGTCCACACGCCACACTACGACTTCAACGACGCGCTTCTGACCATCGGCTCGGCCTATTGGGTGACGCTCGCCCGGCGCGAGCTGCGGCCCGCAGCATGAGAGGGAGCTTTCCGATGCGTCGCAGAACCTTCCTGACAGGTGCCGCAGGCCTCGCCGGAATCGGCTGGAGCGGAACGAGCCGAGCACAGGCCCAGGCCTGGCCGAGCAAGCCGATCCGCCTCGTTGTCGGCTTCGCTGCCGGTGGCGCGTCCGATATCGTGGGACGCCTGATCAGCCCCGGGCTGGGCGAGCGTCTCGGCCAGACGGTCTATGTCGAGAACCGGGCCGGCGCCGGCGGAAACCTCGCCGCAGCCAGCGTCGCCCAGGCGGAGCCGGACGGCTACACGCTGATGCTGGCGACGCCGGGCCCGGAAACGATCAATCCGACAGTCTACGACAAGCTGCCCTTCGATCCGCGCAAGGATTTCGCGCCGATCGCCCTGCTCTGCTCGATCCTCGACGTGCTCGCCGTGCCGGCCGACCGGCCCTGGAAGACCGTCAAGGAGCTGATCGACGACGCCCGCGCCAGGCCGGGCGCGATCACCTTCTCATCCTCCGGCATCGGCTCGCCCAGCCATGTCGCCCTCCTGCTGCTGCAATCGCTGACGGGCATCAATGTCGTGCATGTGCCCTATCGCGGCGGCGGGCCGATGATGGGCGACTTCCTCGCAGGCCGGATCGATGCCACGATCGGGACCGGCCCGGTGCTGATGCCGCTCGGCGAAGGCGGTCAGCTGCGCATTCTCGGCGTCGCCACGGCCGAGCGCTCGCCGCTCGCACCCCACATCCCGGCGATCTCGGAATCCGTTCCCGGCTACGCCATGGCGAACTGGCTCGGCCTCGCGGCTCCGGTCAGAACGCCGCCGGTCCTGATCGAGAAAATCCACCAGGCCGCACTCGCAACGCTGGCCGACCCGGCGGTACGCGCCAAGCTCACCCAGCAATCCGCCGTCCCGACGCCGCTCGGCCCGCAGGATTATGCGGCGCATGTGAAGGCGGAATATGAGCGCTGGACGCCTTTGCTGAAAGCGGCGAAGGCCAAGGTCGAATAGGAACGTAAGACGACCTGCGCTCGAGCGAGCGCAGGTTGCGACCGCCGGGCGCTCACAGCTTCACCGGACCCGCTGCCCCCGCGATGGGACGGCGCATGCGATGAACGGCGCCGCGGGGCCCGATCACATGGCCATGGCGAGGCCCGCTTCAGGAGTGGCACCGGCCCTCCCGTCGCCGATTGGTCATATGCTTTCGCGACTCTCGGGCTGAATTTCGCGCAGTCGGTCCTTGTCGTCACCGCACGGGGCGTATCGCTTTTCGGCACAATAGCGGTCCAAAGGGTGCCCGGCACGCCAGAGCATGTGCGTAGCTGCAGCGCGAAGCCCATCTCAATGCCGTACAAAAGTGTTGACCGAAAGATATTTGTCCACGACATCTGGATAGATGCGCCGGCAAACCATGAGAACCGCGATAGCGGCGGGGCGCAAAGCAGTACTGAAGCGCTTCGGGAGGAATGAATGAAGATCGCGAACTCGGCGAAAGCCACCATCATCGGCTCGATCGCCGCCGTCGTTTTCTCGGCATTCGGTGCGAGCGCGCAGGATAGCTGCCCCAATCGCGGGCAGCTCGACGACCAGTATTGCGACGCCAACAACGATCTCGTCGCCGACACGCCGACCGACCCCGCCAAGCAGAAAGATCCCTCGACCCTGGTCTTCGCCTACACGCCGGTCGAAGATCCCGCGATCTACGCCAATTTGCTCAAGCCGTTCGTGACGCACCTCAACACCTGCATCGGCCGCAAGGTGGTGTACTTCTCGGTCCAGTCGAACACCTCGCAGATCGAGGCCATGCGCTCCGGCCGCCTGCATGTCGCGGGCTTCTCGACCGGGCCGACCGCCTTCGCCGTCAACATGGCCGGCGCGGTGCCCTTCGCCGCCGGCGGCTCGGAAGCCGGACCGCGCGGCTACAAGCTGATCGCGCTGGTCAAGGCGAACAGCCCCTACAAGGCGATGGCCGATCTCAAGGGCAAGAAGGTCGCGCATACCTCGCCCTCCTCGAATTCCGGCAATCTCGCGCCGCGCGTGCTGTTCCCGCCGCTCGGCCTGACCCCGGACAATGACTACAAGCCGCTGATGTCGGGCGGGCACGACAAGTCGATCCTCGGCGTCAACCATGGCGACTACGACATGGCCGCGATCGCGGACGACGTCTTCGAGCGGATGGTCCAGCGCGGCACGATCAAGCGCGAGGATTTCCGCGTGCTCTACACCAGCGAGGTCTTCCCGACGAACGGCTATGTCCACGCCCATGACCTGAAGCCGGAGCTCGCCGCGAAGATCCGCGAATGCTTCTTCAGCTACAAGTTCACCGACGAGGAGAAGAAGGAATTCAACGGCGAGGACCGCTACGTCCCGATCACCTACAAGGAGAAATGGGGCGTGGTGCGGGAGGTCGCCGAGAAGTCCGGCACGCCGTTCAACAAGCGCAGCTACGAGGCCGAGGCCAAGCGCGAGGCGGAGGCGCTGGAGCGCAAGAAGGCCCAGCAGGCGCCGAAGAACTGATCGCTGGCTCAGCGCTGAACTAACGGAAGATGGCCCCGGCACACACCGGGGCCATCTTCGCTTTCAGGCCTGCGGGCCGAAAGCGCGCAGCACTTACTTTGAGGGCAGATCGGCGAGGTAGGCCCGCATCTCCCGCTCGGGCCCATGCCAGGCGGCGCCCTTGCCCTGCAGCTCCGGCTTGTCCTTCCAGCCGGGTTCTACCCCGGTCATGTCAGGCAGGAGATGCGCGATGCCCTTGTGGCAGTCGATGCAGGTCTTCTCGCCCGTGGTCAGGAAGCGGCTATGAATGTCGGCCGCGCGGCGCGTCTGCTTGGTGAAGTCCATCGCCACCGAGGAGTGGCAGTTGCGGCATTCCAGCGAGTCGTTCGCCTTGAGGCGCGACCATTCGTGCTTGGCGAGCTCGAGGCGCATATTGAGGAACTTCTCGCGCGTCGAGATCGTGCCGAAGATCTTGCCCCAGACCTCCTTCGAGGCCTGCATCTTGCGGGCGATCTTGTCGGTCCAGTTATGCGGGACATGGCAGTCCGGGCAGCTGGCGCGCACGCCCGACCGGTTCGAGAAGTGCACCGTCTGGGTCAGCTCCTGATAGACGTTGTCACGCATCTCGTGACAGGAAATGCAGAACTTCTCGGTGTTGGTGACTTCGAGCGCGGTGTTGAAGCCGCCCCAAAACAGCACGCCACAGATGAAGCCGCCGACCGTCAGGAAGCCGAGGCTGAGATAGGCGCTGGGCCGGCTGATGATGCGCCAGAACCAGAGAACCCGGTTCCAGCACCAGAGAAACAGAGCCTTGAGCTTTGCCATCATGCCGCCCCGTTATCGCTTGCGGCCAATGTCTTTGGCGTCCTGGAAGGTGTTCTGGACCAAAGGCGGCACGTCGGTCTGCTGGACATGGCACGCGGTGCAGAAATAGCGCCGCGGCGTCACGTCCGAGAGCACCTGGCCATCGCGATCCTGGAAATGCGTCACGCTGATCATCGGGGCGCCGGAGCCCTCGGTGAACTCGCGCTTGTGGCAGTCCATGCAGCGATTGGTGTTCAGCGTCAGCTGGTAGCCGTCGATCGAATGCGGGATCACCGGCGGCTGCTCCGGGTAATTGCGCATGCGCCTGACGTCGTCGACGACCGGCCGGCCGAGTGCCGGAACCCGGTCGAGCTCCATGGGCTGGGCCGTGCCGGTCAGCCGCGGGACGATCTTCACCGGCGCGCCCTCCTGCGAGAAGGCGGCCCCGAAGACGAGGACGATGCAGGCCGCCAGTGCGGCCCCGAGGACGGTCCGCGCGCGCATCAGGCGGTGACCGGAACGATCTTGACCGCGCATTTCTTGAAATCCGTCTGCTTGGAGATGGGATCGGTGGCGTCGAGCGTCGTCTTGTTGATGAG
>JAEXUU010000798.1 GCA_023452965.1 Pseudomonadota bacterium
GAGCCCGACCATCGGCAGGTTGATGACGAGCAGCATAAGGTTGCCGATCCACATCGAGGCGATCAGGCCCCAGAACAGGTCCGGCATCTTGGTCATGATCTGCGGCCCGGGCACGATGCCGTGGATCGTCATCGCGCCGACCATCAGCGCCATCACCGCGTTCGGGGGGATGCCGAGCGTCAGCAGTGGGATGAAGGAGGTCTGCGCGCCGGCGTTGTTCGCGGATTCCGGCCCCGCGACGCCTTCGATGGCGCCACGGCCGAAGCGCCGCGGCTCGCGGGCGAGCTTCTTCTCCAGCGTATAGGAGGCGTAAGGGGCGAGCACGGCGCCGTTGCCGGGCAGGATGCCGAGGATCGAGCCGAGCAGGGTGCCGCGCGCGATGGGCTTGGCCGAGGCGCGCAACTCGTCGCGGCCGGGCAGGAGGCGGCCGATCTGGGTGTCGCGGACCTTGCGGGCCTCGCCATGCTCCAGGCTGCGGAAGACCTCGGCGATGCCGAACAAACCCATGCCGAGCAGCGCGATCTCGATGCCGTCGGCGAGCCAGGTCGCCCCGAAGGTTAGGCGGAGCTGGCCGGTGGTCAGGTCCGGGCCGACGGTCGAGAGCAGCACGCCGACCAGGATCATGATGATCGCCTTGAGCACCGAGCCGCGCGCCAGCAGCACGGCGAAGGCAAGGCCCATCAGCATCAGCGCGAAATACTCGGCCGGCCCGAAGATCAGGGCGATCCCGGCGAGCGGCGCGGCGAGCGCGGCGATGACCAGCGTCGCCACCGTGCCGGCGATGAAGGAGCCGATCGCCGAGATGCCCAGAGCGATGCCGGCGCGGCCCTGCCTGGCCATCTCGTGGCCGTCGATGGCGGTGACGACCGCGCTCGACTCGCCGGGAATGTTGAGCAGGATCGAGGCGGTGGAGCCGCCATATTGTGCACCGTAATAGATGCCGGCCAGCATGATCAGCGCCGCCGTCGGATCGAGGCCGAAGGTCAGCGGCAGCAGGATCGCGATCGTTGCGATCGGCCCGATGCCGGGCAGCACGCCGATCAGCGTGCCGAGCATGCAGCCGGCGAAGCAGAGCGCGATATTGGTCGGCGATAGCGCGATGCCGAGGCCGAGGCCGAGATTCTGGACCAGTTCCATGCCCGCCTCAGAGATTGATCGAGAATGCCGGCAGGACCAGCATCGGGATCGGCTGGTTGAGCGCGAAGCGGAACAGCAGCGCGCACGCCAGCGTCATCACCAGAGCGAAGATCACGAGCTCGCGCGGCCTGACCTCGCGTGAGCCGAAGCCCGCGACGATCATGGCGAGCGGCGCCGCCACGATGAAGCCGGGCTGCCGGATCGTCGCCGCGAACAGCACGATACCGGCGAGCACGAAGGCCGGGCCGCGCAAATGCCAGCGCTCCAGTGCGTCGCCCTCCTGGGTGAAGCCCATGACCACCAGTACGGCGCCGAAGAGGCCGATCGCGGCCGCCGTCCAGCGCGGCACCATCGCCGGGCCCATCACCCGCAACGTGCCCTGCGAGAGATTGCCGAGCATCCAGACGACGAAGAGCGCCGCGCCGATCAGGATCAGTCCGGACACGAGGTTCTGCGGCGAACGGACCGCCAATCTCGCGCCGGAGCCATGCTGGGACTGGCTCATGGCTCGCTTGCCCTGATCGAGGAATGAGGCTTGTGCGGCAGTTGCGAGGGCGCGGAGGTCATTCGACGGTCACGCCGACGGCCTGCACCATCTCGCCCCACTTGCGCACCTCATCCTTGAGATAGGCGGCGGTCTGCGGAGCCGAACGGGTATGGAGCAGATAGCCCATGCCGAGCAGCTTCTGCTTGGTCTGCGGGTCGTTGACGATCTCGGTGATGGCGGCGTTGAGCTGCTCGATGATCGCCGGCGGCGTCTTGGCCGGGGCGAAGATGCCGACCCAGGATTCGGCGACGAAGGGATAGCCGGCTTCCGTGTAGGTCGGCACGTCAGGCATCGCCGCGACGCGCGTCTCGCTCGCGACGGCGAGGCCCTTCAGCTTGCCCTCGACGACCTGCGGGATGATGCCGAAGGAGGAGGCGACCATGTCGACCTGGTTGCCGAGCGCGGCCTGCACAGACAGGGCGCCGCCGCGGAACGGGATATGGGTGGCGGGCTGCTTGGCCAGCGTCTTCAGGAAGTACTCGGTCGCCAGATGCGAGCCTGAGCCGACGCCGGCGCTGGCGAAGGTGACCTCGTTGCCCTTCGCCCAGGCGAGATAGTCCTTAAGCGTGCCGGGTTTCGAGGGATGGGTTGCGATGCTCTCGGGCGAGGAGGCGGCGATCGCCACCGGCACGAGCTGATCGAGCGCGTAGTCACGCTTCTTGTAGAGGGTCTCGTTGATCGCGATCGCGGTGGAAGTGACGAGCAGGTTGAGCCCGTCCGGCTTGGCGTTGGCGATCAGGGCCGCGGCGGTGTTGCCGCCGGCGCCGGCCCGGTTCTCGACCGTGACCGCCTTGCCCCATTTCTCGTTGAGCTTCTGGCCGACGATACGGGCGAAGGTGTCGACGAAGCCGCCGGCTGCGAAGGCCACCGTCATGTTGATCCGGTCCGAGGGGTAGGCCGGCGCCTGGGCGGAGCCGGGGGCCGTCGAGATCGCAAGCATGGCGGCGGCGGAAATCAGGCAGGCGAAGCGTCCACGGAGCTGGCGCATGTTCTTCTCCCTTTCAGATTGCGGTCTGGCAGCTCTCTTGCGGAGCCTTCGTCTGTGAAATTTATGGAAAATCAGGCTCTTGCGGGCCGCTTGAGGTTCACGTGGATGTGCTTTTCCTGCGTGTAGCTGAGCAGCTCCTCAAGGCATTCCTCGCGCCCGAGACCGGACTGCTTGTAGCCGCCGAAGGGCGTGCCGAGGAAATGCCGCGAGACCTCGTTGATCCAGACGAAGCCGGCCTGGACCTCGGCGGCGAGGCGGTGGGCATCGCGCACATCATTGGTCCAGATCGAGCAGGTCAGCCCGTATTCGACGCTGTTGACGGTCTCGAGCATGCTCGCCTCGTCGCTCCAGCGAAACACGGCGAGCACCGGTCCGAAGACCTCCTCGCGGGCAAGGCGCATCGCCGGCGTCACTTCGGTGAACACTGTCGGCTCGACGAAATTGCCTTTGGCCAGCGCAGGATCCTGCGGACGCCCGCCGCCGCAGAGCAGCTTTGCGCCTTCCGCCTTGGTGTCGGCGATGAAACCCATCACCTTGTCGAGCTGCTGCCGGCTGATGATCGCGCCCATAGTGGTCGCCGGGTCGGACGGGTCGCCCGGGCGGAAATGCTTCACGCGCTCTGCAATCCGCTCGACGACCGCGTCATGGATCGCCTCGTGCAGGAAGGCGCGGCTGGTCGAGCCGCAGGACTGGCCGCACCAGATGAAGTTCATGCCGGCAACGACGGCGGCTGCCACCTCGTCGGGATCGGCGTCGGCCAGCGCGACGAGCGCGTTCTTGCCGCCGAGCTCGAGCAGCACCGGCTTGATCGTGTCGGCGCCGGCCTTCATCACGGCCCGGCCGGCCTGGCCGCTGCCGCTCAGCGAGATCATCGCGACATCGGGATGCGAGGCCAGCGCCGCCCCCGCATCGCGGCCGCCGGGCAGGACGTTGAAGACGCCCGGCGGCAGCAAGCCCTCGATCAGCTCGGCGAAGCGCAGCGAGCTCAGCGGCGCCTGATCCGGCGGCTTGACGATGACGGTGTTGCCGGCGGCGAGGGGTGCTGCCGATTTGGCGGCGCAGAACATGAAGGGGTGGTTGAACGGGATGATGCGGCCGATCACGCCGCGCGGCTCGCGCACCGAGAAATTCACGGAGTCCCGGCCGAGCGGAACCGACTGGCCCTTCATCTCGGTGACGAGCCCGGCGAAGAAGTCGAGCTGCGCGGCGGCATTGGCGACGTCGCCGAGCATTTCGTGAACCGGGTTGCCGCCGTCGATCGCGTCGATCAGGGCGAGTTCGCGGGCATTGGCCCTGACGATCTCGGCGATCCGCCGCAGGATCTTGGCGCGTTCCGTCGGCGCGACATTGCGCCAGACGCGGTAGGCGGCCTTCGCCGCCTTGACCGCGGCGTCGACGTCGCCTGCCGTGGCCTGCGCAACCTCGCCGAGCGAGGCGCCGGTCGCCGGGTTGAAGAGTTCGAGCATCTTGCCGCCGGCCGAGTGCCAGTCGCCGTTGAAATAGAGCTGGCGGTTCCGCGGCAGGACGTCGGCGGGAGCCGCGCCCTTCGCCGGATCATGCGGCTCCCGGCGATCTGCGGCGATCGGCTGGCTCATCGCCTCTCTCTCCCTGTTCGCGGCGGGCACCTTGCGGCCATGCGACGGGCACCTCGAAATTCTTGGTCCTGACCTGGGTACCGGGTCGCGGCGGGCAGGTCTTCGCCCGGTCTCGGGTTCGATCTATAACTTTTGAGAATACCCGCCGTTTGGAGCCGCCGCGCCGAGCGCGTCCTCGACCTTTTCGAGCATGGCGAGCCCTTCTTCGGGGCCGAGCTGCAGCCCGAGCCTGCCGAGCCGCTCCTGCTGGACGACAACACCCTCGGTCACCGCCGGATCGAGGCCGAGTTCGCGCAAGGTGAGCGCCACTTCGCGCATCTCGGCGGCCCGCCTCACCCCATGCTGGAGCATGCGGCTGACATTGTAGGGAACCGCCACCGGCCAGTCGAAACCGGGATAGCTGCGCCCGAGCGAGGCGAGGATCGTCTCCTCGACGCCGGCCTTGTGCGCAGCCATGAAGCACTCGTAGCTCAATGCTTCCAGCCCCTTCACCATGACGCTGCGGACCATCTTGATGGTCGTCGCCGCGCCGATCTCGTCGCCCGCCTTGGCGAGGCTCATCCCGAACTCGCCGAAGATCGCGATGAAGCGCTCGCCGGCCTCGCCCGCGACGAGGCAGGGCGTGGCATGACGCTTGGGATGGACCGGCGCCATGATCGCCAGGTCGAGATAGGCGCCGGGGCGAGCGAAGAGCGCGGCGGCCTCGCGTTTGCGGCCCGGCGAGACCGAATTCACATCGACGAAGACCTGTCCGTCCGCGAGATGCGTCGCAGCCGCGCGCGCCGCTTCGATGCTGGAGGCGGCTGTCACCGCCGAGAACACGAAGTCGGCGCCGGAGAGCGCCTCGGCGAGGCTGGGGGCTAGGCGAACGCCGAGCCTTGCGGCGGGCTCGCGGACCCGAGCCTCCTCGCTTGCAATGTCGTAGGCGGCGATGTCGCGAAGGCCGGCCTCGATCAGGCCGCCGGCAAAGGCCTGGCCGGCCTCGCCGAAGCTGATGAAGCACAGGCGCGGCCGATTGGCGCGATCGGGGACGGGTTGGTCCATGGCTCGGTCCTTTCGCTGGCGAGCGGCGAACCGCTGGTCTGAGGATCTGGCAGACGTCGTCGAAGGCAAAGCGGGCGGCCCGCGGCCTCACGCCGGACGGGTCGCCGTAGCCGATATTGATCAGGAAGTTCGACTTGACCTGTCCGCCCGGGAAGAACTCCTCGTCGACGACATCGTGCAGGAAGCCCGACATCGGCCCGCAATCGAGGCCGAGCGCACGCGCCGCCATCAGCAGATAGGCACCCTGGAGGGTCGCATTGCGGAAGGCCGCACGGGTCGCGAGATCGGGATCGGCGAGATAGCCCGCCCGGCGGTCGACGGCGTGCGGGGCCAGGAGTTCGAGATGGTCGAAGAAGCGGCTGTCGATGCCGAGGATGGCGGTGACTGGCGCCGCCATGGTCTTGTCGACATTGCCAGGCTTCAGGCCACGGCGCAGCCGCTGCTTGGCTTCGGGCGAGACGACGAAGACGATGCGCTGCGGACTGATATTGTTGCTGGTCGGCGCCATGCGGGAGAGCGCGTGCAGCTCGCGCAGCTGTGCCTCCGTGACGGGGCGGGGCAGCCAGGCGTGATGGGTGCGGGCCTCGCGGAAGAGCAGGTCCAGGCTCCGCTCGGAGAGTGTTTCGCGTGAGGTCTCTTGCAGCATGCCGGCTTGTCCTGGGATCGATGGCGGCAGGCTAGCGGCGGGGGCGGCGCGAAGTCTTCGGCGCAGCCTGGCGAAAAGCTATAAGCGCGGGGAATATCAGGCCGCGCTGGCGGGCGACGCGGCCCCGTCATC
>JAEXUU010000807.1 GCA_023452965.1 Pseudomonadota bacterium
CATCCGGTCCGATCCCGGAGAACGAGAACCATGGCAAAACCTGTAAAAACCTCCGGTCCCTCGCAGCGTCAGCTCCGCGTCGGCGAACTGATCCGCCACGCCCTCGCCGAGATGTTGGCGCGGGGCGAAATCCACGATGACGTGCTGGCGAAGCATGTCATCACCGTGCCCGAGGTCCGGCTCTCGCCCGATCTCAAGCTCGCGACCTGCTACATCATGCCGCTCGGCGGCGAGGATGTCGGGACCGTGCTGAAGGCGCTCGATGCGCATAAGCGCTATATCCGCGGCGAGATCGCCCATCGGGTGAACCTGAAATACGCCCCGGACGTCCGCTTCCGCCAGGATGAGAGCTTCGACGAGGCGGCGCGCATCGATGCGCTGCTCGATTCCGACGCCGTGCGCCGCGACACCGATCGCAAGCCGCTGCGCATCGACCAGACCGATCAAGACAAGCCCCATGACGATGACTGACGAGAACGGAGCCCCGGCCGAGGGCGCCAGGGAAGCGGGCGGCAGGGAATTTGCGCCGCGCCCGAAGAAGCGCGATGTCCATGGCTGGGTCGTGCTCGACAAGCCGGTCGGCATGACCTCGCCCCATGCGGTCAGCGTGGTGAAGCGCGCCTTCTCGGCCAAGAAGGCTGGGCATGCCGGCACGCTCGATCCGCTCGCCTCCGGCCTTTTGCCGATCGCGCTCGGCGAAGCGACCAAGACCGTGCCCTTCGTCATGGATGGCCGCAAGGCCTATCAGTTCACCGTCGCCTGGGGCTCGCAGACCGACACGGACGACACCGAGGGCAAGGTCGTCGCGACCTCCGAGGCACGGCCGCAGGAAGACGCGATCCTGGCGCTGTTGCCGCGCTTCACCGGCACGATCCAGCAGGTGCCGCCGAAATTCTCGGCGATCAAGATCGCCGGCGAGCGTGCCTATGACCTCGCCCGCGACGGCGAGGAGGTGACGCTTGAGGCGCGCCCGGTCGAGATCACCTCGCTGCGCATCGTCTCGCATTCGCCGGAGACGACGACCTTCGAGGCCGAATGCGGCAAGGGCACCTATGTCCGCGCCATCGCGCGCGACCTTGGCCTGGCTCTCGGCTGCCTCGGTCATGTCGCCCATCTCAGGCGTACCCGCGTCGGCCCTTTTGCGGTCGATGATGCGGTCTCCGTCGAAACCCTGCGCGAGGGAGCGGAAGCTGCGGCCACGGCCCTGCGGCCGGTCGCAACCGCCCTGTCTCTGATCCCGGAGATCGTGATCCATCGCGATGCGGCGCTCAGGCTCAAGCGCGGCCAGAGCATCCTGCTGCGCGGCCGCGATGCGCCGGTCGAGGCGCAGGCGGTCTACACCACCTGCGGCGGCGTGCTGATTGCCACCGGCTCGATCGAGCAGGGCGAGTTCGTCCCCCACCGGGTCTTTAATCTCTGAGACCTGAGGCGCCGCTGCGGCTCTGGCGATAGCGCGCGATCCGGCTAGGCTGGGCAGCGATGGCGGAGCCGCCATCGGGAGCCCAGCCATGCGCCTTGCCTATATCGACTACCATACCTGCGGCGAACCGGTCCGGATCGTCACCTCGGGCTATCCCGAGCTGACCGGCGCGACCATTCTGGAGAAGCGCCGGCAGGCCCGCGAGCTGCATGACGATCTGCGCCGGGCGATGATGTTGGAGCCGCGCGGCCATGACGGCATGTACGGCGTCATTCCGGTGGCGGCGACCGCTCCCGAGGCGGCCTTCGGCGTGCTCTTCACCCATAATGAGGGCTATTCGACGATGTGTGGCCACGCCACCATCGCGCTCGGCCGTTATGCGATCGAGCATGGGCTGGTGCCGGCGGTCGAGCCGGTGACCCGCTTCGCCATCGAGGCGCCCTGTGGCCTTCTGCGCCTCGCCTGCGAGTTCGAAGGTGGCAAGGTCGGCAAGGTCAGTTTCGAGAGCGTGCCAGCCTTCGTCGAGGCGCGCGATCTTGCGGTCGCGCTGCCCGGCTTCGGCACGGTCGTCACCGACATCGCCTATGGCGGCGCCTATTACTGCATCCTGCCGGCCTCGCGCTTCGGGCTCGACCTGTTCGCGACGCCGGTCGAGGAGATCGTAGCCGCGGCAGGGGCGCTGACGGACAGGGTCCGGGCGACACGCGCGATCACCCATCCGACCGAGCCCGATCTCGGCTTTCTCTACGGTACCATCGTCACGGACGAGACCGGGTCGGAGGCCGAGAGCTTCAATCTCTGCGTCTTCGCCGAACGCCAGATCGACCGCTCGCCGACCGGCTCCGGCGTGACCGCGCGCATGGCGCTGGACCATGCCAGGGGCCTGATCCCGACGGGCAGTAGCCGCAGCTTCCGCAGCATCACCGGCGGTGCCTTTACCGGCACGGTGGTCGGCCCGGTCGAGTTTCCTGCTGTCGGTGCCGTCACCATCGCGGTCGCCGGCACGAGCCATCTTGCCGGGGAAGGCAGCTTCGTCATCGAGCCGGACGATCCGCTGCGCCATGGCTTTGCCCTGCCGCGACGCTTCGCAGACATACCGGGCGCCCCGGCGCAGGGTTAGAAAAGGCCGGTCCCGCCATCATTCGCCGGTCGTCGCAGGCTCCCGGTAAGGTTTTGCTGCCAGTCTCCCGCGCGACCAGGAAGGCGAGCATGGCGATGGGCACTGTAAAGACGCAGCGAGCACTCGCGGCGGAGGGCGACGCTACCTGGAGCCTGCGTCGGCTCGCGGCCAGCCCCGCCTTCTGGCTGGCGCTCTTTCTCGCCTTTGTCCTCGCCGGGCTGCTCCTGCCGCTGCGCCTGCCGCTGGGCTCCAATTACTGGGACACCGCGGTCTATTTCGACGCGGCCCAGCGCATTCATGAAGGCCAGATCCCGAGCATCGATTTCTTCGCGCCGGTCGGCCCGCTCGGCTATTACCTCGTCGCCGGCCTCGACCTCGCCTTTCCGAAGGCCCACCCGATCCTGCTCGCGAACTGGGGCGTGCTGCCCGTCGCCCTGCCGCTGCTCGCCATCGTGGCCTTCCATGTCGCGCAGCGCTCGCGCGGGCAGGCCCTGGCCCTGCTGCTACCCTTCCTGCTCTTCGCCTCGCTGCCGATCAACCTGCACGAGCTCTATCCGCTGCCGGGCCTTGACGGCTTCGGCCATTACAACCGGCATATCTGCCTGCTGCTCTATGTGCTGGTGGCGACGCTGTTCTTCGTGCGCGGTCCGCTGCTCCTGACCTCGCTGGTCGCGGCGCTGATGCTGGCGCTGTTCCTGGTCAAGGTCACCGGCGCCGTCAGCGGCGCCATGCTGGTCGGCTATGCCGTGCTGACCGGCCGGATGCGCTTCCGGGATGCCGCCCTCGCCGCCGCCGCTGTCCTCGCGATCCTCGCTCTTCTCGATCTCGGCACCGGCCTGGTACGGGCCTATGTCGAGGACATCCTGACCCTGCTCTCGCTCAATACCGGGGCGCTGCTGCCGCGCTTCCTGACCGTGGCCTCGGTCAAGTTCAACGTCATCGGCTCGGTGCTCGTCCTGCTCGGGGTGCTGGTCTGGGTGGCCTGGCGCGACCGCCCGGCGGCTTTCGGCTCCTTCCTGCGCGGGCTTGCGGTCTCGACCACCGGCTGGCTCGCGGTCACCCTG
>JAEXUU010000497.1 GCA_023452965.1 Pseudomonadota bacterium
GGGCGACGCCGCTTTCGAGCAGGGGCTTGCGGTATCTCGCATAGGCGCCGTGGACTGCGACCACGGCGGTCGCGGCGAGCGAGTTGGTCAGCACCGAGATCTTCACGCCTCGCCGGGCGAGGGCGGCAAAGGCCGAAGCGCCCTTCCTGCCGGGAATGAAATAGGGCGAGGTGATGTTGAGCTCGTTGCGGGCGGCGGAGAGCGCGCGCAGGAGACGCCCGGCCAGCCAGCCGGTGCCGCGCGGATCCCAGGCTTTCGCCGGCGGGTCGGAGACGACCTCGACCTCGGCGCTCCAGAGCAGGGAGCGGCCGGCCTCGGGCAGCACGTTCGCCTCCTTGCGCTCGGCGAGATTGGTCAGGAAGGGCGCAGCGTTGAGCAGGCGACGCGACGGCCGCCTTGCCTGGCTCGCGAGCCTGCGGCGCAGCTTCGAGCGGCTGAGCGAGCAGAGCGGGATCACCGCGGGACTGTTCCAGAAATCGTCGAAGATGCGCTCGGCCTGTGGCACGGCCTCGCCGACCAGCAGAACGTCGAGGTCGTGGAAGTTGGCGGTGCGTGAGGCGTCGAAATAGGCATCGCCGATATTGCGCCCGCCGATGATGGCGATCCGGCCATCGGCGATCCAGGCCTTGTTGTGCATCCGCCGTGTCGCCTTGAAAGCGCGCAGCGCCAGCTCGATCCCGCGCCGCAGGGAGCTGGAGCGGTTGCGGCTCGGGTTGAACAGGCGGACCTCGATGTTCGGGTGGCGGTCGAGCCCGAGATAGCTCGCATCGTCGCCGCGCGTATTGATATCGTCGATCAGCAGGCGCACGCGCACGCCGCGATCGGCGGCGGCGATCACCTCGCGGGCGAGCAGCCCGCCGGTCAGGTCGTCGAGCCAGTAATAGTACTGCAGATCGAGGCTGCGTCCGGCATTGCGCGCGGCGAAGGCGCGCACGGCGAAGGCCTGGAGATTGTCGGCGACCAGCAGCAGGCCGCTCTGGTTCGGATGGTCGCGCAGCAGCAGTGCAACCGCACGGTCGAGAGCGGTTTCCTCATCGGAAACGGGCAGCGCCATGGTCGGCGCGCCGCGTGCCCGGCGGCTGAAGCGGCCATAGGAATAGATGGCGGCCAGCGACGAGAGGACGAACAGCGTCACGCCGAACAGCACGATCTCGAAAATGTGCATTTCCTCCTGCCGCTTTACCTCTTCCATCATAACGGGCTATCGCCGATGTCGTTCATTCTTTCGCGAACGACAGAACCTCGCCATGTTTGACGCATTGATCTCCTGCCGCCCTGCTGCGATTGCGGCACGGCAGTTGCTTGCGACCGGCTATGGAGATCGATGAAGTCATGCAGGATACGGAGCATCGCGGCCTGGCCCGGATTCGCCGGCTGCGCCCCGTCCGGATATCGACCTGGAGCCGGGATCGAGCGGGGAAGGCCCATGTCGGCAAGCCGCCGCGCAGCACGGATCTTCTGGTCGCCTCCTACAACATCCATAAGGCCGTCGGCCGCGACCGGCGCTTCGCCCCCGAGCGCATCGTCGACGTGATCGACGAGATCGGCGCCGACATCATCGCGCTGCAGGAGGCCGACCAGCGCTTCGGCGAACGCGCCGGGCTGCTCGACCTCGAGGCGCTGAAGCGGCGTACCGGCCTGATCGCGGCGCCGGTGCAGGGCCGCGGCCATGGCTGGCACGGCAATGTCGTGCTGTTCCGCCCCGGCATCGTCACCGCGACGCGCGAGATCGTTCTGCCCGGCGTGGAGCCGCGCGGCGCCCTGATCGTCGATCTGACGCTGCCGGGAGGCGATGTCCGCATCATCGGCGCGCATCTCGGCCTGCTGCGCCATTCGCGTTCGCGCCAGATCGAGACGCTGATCGCCGCCGCCAAGCCGACCGATGGTCGCCCTGTCTTCCTGATGGGTGATTTCAACGAATGGCGGGTCGGACGCCGCTCGGCGTTGCAGGGGCTTGCCCCGAAATTCGGTCCGCTCCAGGCGGCGATCCCGAGCTTTCCGGCGCGTTTCCCGTTGCTGGCGCTGGACCGGATCGTCGCCTATCCGGCCGACCTGATCGCCAGCGTCGAGCTGCACGATTCACCGCTGGCGCGTGTCGCCTCGGATCACCTGCCGATCAAGGCCTCGGTGCATCTGCTGTCGGAAGATCGCTCGCCGCATTGAGAGCAGGGGCCGCGGTGTCACGGTCCAGATCAGCGTGAGTTCTGTCCGCGGCGCGGGCTCGGCCTGTCCGCGGCATGCTCATCGCGTGTCCAGCGCAGGAAGGCCGACAGGCGCAACAGGCTCTGCTTGGTCAGGTGCAGGATGACGTACATCGCGGGTCTCCAAACGGCGACGAGCCCACGATAGCATCGTGGTGCTTTTAGCGTTGTTGACGCGGCGCAAGCTGCTCCGACAAATCCCCGCGAACGCCCGGCTCAGGACCGAGGCGTTGCCCTGATCATCCGCGGTCAGACCCCTGCAGGTCAATGAAACCGGCTTTCAAAGATCGACGCGAAGCCGAGAAAACGTTCTTCCGGAGCGTAGGACTCCGAAAGAGAATGCTGACCGCGCCCCCGGCAAAGGGGCGCGGCATTTGGCGGCGAGGCCAGGCGGGCTCGCCTCAGACGGCGGCCTTCTTGATCGCGTCGAGCGTCTCGCTGCCGAACTTGCCGACGAAATCCTTCTCGACCTCGGCGGTCACGATCTTGGCGAAGGAATCGCGATCGGGGGTCTCGACGGCCTGCATGCCGGCCTTCTTGAGGGCGGCGAGGCTCGATCCCTCGGTATCCTCGTTCATCTGGCGCTGGATGCCGGCGATCTCGACTGCGATCGTCGGCAGCATCGCCTGGATGTCGGCCGGCATCGCGTCGAACTTGGTCTTGTTCATCACCACCGGCCCGGTGGTGAAGGCGTGGCGCGTCAGCGAGAGATGCTTCTGCACCTCGTTGAACTTGGCGTTGAGGATCAGCGTCACCGGGTTTTCCTGGCCGTCGACGGCGCCGGTCTCCAGTGCCGTGAACAGCTCGGTGAAGGCCATCGGGGTCGGCACCGCGCCGAGCAGCTGGAAGGCCTTGATATGGGCCGGATTCGGCGTGGTGCGGATCTTCAGGCCCTTTATGTCGGCGGCGGTCGCGACCGGGCGGCGGTTGTTGGTCAGGTTGCGCCAGCCGATCTCCCAGGTGGCGAGGGCCTTGAGGTTCGAGCCCTCGAGCTCCTTGCGCAGGCCGTCGCCGATCGGCCCGTCCATGACGATCGCCGCATGCTTGCGGCTCTGGATCAGGAAGGGCAGGTCCAGCACGTTGAGCTTGGGCGCGAGCCCGGTGAAGAACGGATTGCCGGTCAGGCAGATGTCGAGCGAGCCGCCGCGCACGGCGCTGATCGTCTGCGCGTCGGAGCCGAGCGCGCCATTGGCGAAGACCTGGACCTCGTAGCGGCCCTGGCTCTTGGCCTTGACCTGCTCGGCGAAGAGCAGCGCGGCCTTGTGCCAGCTATCGGCTTCGGGGTGAGGGTGGGCGAAGCGCAGCTTCGTTGTCTGCGCCAGCGCCGGGCGGCCGATGGCGAACAGGGCGATGCCGGCGCCGGCACCGGTGAGGGCGGTCCTGCGGGTGATGCTCATGATGGCGTCCTCCTTGTGTGGTTTTGTCGTCGTCTTGTTCTGTCGTCGGGTGTGGCAGGCGCGTTAGCGCCCGTAGAACCATCGGGCCGGCACGGTGACGATCTCCGGCACGAGGATCAGCAGCAGCAGCACCGCGCATTGCGAGAGCAGGAACGGCATCACGCCGCGGATCACCTTGTCCATCGGGATGCGCCCGACGGCGCAGACCACGTTCAGCACGACGCCGACCGGCGGCGTCAGCAGGCCGATGGCGTTGTTCATGATGAACATCACGCCGAAATAGACCGGGTCGATGCCGGCCTGTTTGACGATCGGCATCAGCACCGGCGTCAGGATCAGCACGGTCGGGATGAAATCGAGCGCCGTGCCGACGACGATGACGAGCAGCATCATCGCCATCATGAGCAGCAGCTTCGACTCGATCAGCGGGCCGAGGATGCCGGCGACCTGGCCGGGGATGTCGGCGATGGTGATGAGCCAGGCCGAGACCATCGCGGCCGCGACCAGGAACATCACCGCCGCCGAGGTCTTCAGCGCGGAAAGCAGGGCCGGACGCAGATGCGCGATCTTGAGCTCGCGATAGATGAAGGCGCCGACAAAGCCGGCATAGACGGCCGCGACCACGGCGGCCTCCGTCGGCGTGAAGGCGCCGGCCTTCATGCCGCCGATGATGAGGAAGGGCAGGCCGAGGGCCCAGAGTCCGTCGAGCAGCGCCTTGCCGACCTCGCGGCTGCTGGCGCGTTGCACGCGCGCCGCCGGCTCGTCGCGGGCCACGACGTACCAGGTGATGAACAGCGCCAGCGCCATCAGCAGGCCGGGGACGATGCCGGCGATGAACAACCGCGTGATCGAGACGCCGGCCGCGACGCCGAAGACGACGAAGCCGATCGAGGGGGGGATCACCGGCGCGATGATGCCGCCTGCCGAGATCAGCCCGGCCGCGCGCGGCAGATTGTACCCGGCCTGCCGCATCATCGGCAGCAGGATGGCGGCCAGCGCGGCGGTGTCGGCGACGGCCGAGCCGGAAATGCTCGCCATCACCAGCGCAGCGATGACCGCGACATAGCCGAGCCCGCCCCGGACATGCCCGACCAGCGTCACCGCGAGCGCGATGATGCGTTTTGACAGGCCGCCGGCATTCATCAGCTCGCCTGCGAGCATGAAGAAGGGCACCGCCATCAGCGGGAAGGAATCGGCGCCGCCGACGAGGTTCTGCGCCAGGATCTGGGCGTCGAAGGTGTCGAGCTGGAGCATCAGTGCGACGCCGCAGACCAGCAGGGCGAGGGCGATCGGCATGCCCAGCGCCATGGCGCCGAGCAGCGAACCGAGGAAAACGAAGACCGTCACCGCCGCTTCTCCTCGGCCTGATGCGCCTCGAAGGCGGTCAGCTCTTCCGATTCAGCCCCGAAGATCAGCTCGGAATCCGGCATGCGGCCGGTCAGCAGGCGCGCCAGCGCGATCAGGTTGAGCGCCGCGATGCCGAGCCCGCCGGCCAGCCCGGCGAAATAGGTCACGGCCACGGGCACGCCGGTGACCGGCGCATGATTGTCGAGATTGATCACCGCCTGCTGCCAGCAGCCGATGATCAGCAGCGCCATGCACAGCAGCGACAGCCCCTCGACTGCGAGCCGGCACCACCAGCGGCCATTGCGGCCCAGCATGGTGACGACCGTGGTCATGCCGAGATGCTGGCCGTCCTTGGCGACGAGGAAGGCGCCGCCGAAGGTCAGCCAGACGAAGACCATCCGGGAGACCTCCTCCGACATGATGATGCCGGAGTTGAAGCCGTAGCGCAGCACGACATTGCCGAAGACCATCGCGATCATCACGACGAAGCCTGCGATCAGCAGGTCCTCGGTGATCCGGAGCAGCGCGGCACGTAATTTCATGACTTCGCTCCGGCTGCCGCCGCGGGCGCCAGCCCGTACCAGCGGGCGGCATTGTCGTGGAACAGCGCCAGCCGTTCAGCAGGCGACAGGTCCGTGATCGCCGCCTT
>JAEXUU010000498.1 GCA_023452965.1 Pseudomonadota bacterium
CCCGCGGATGATGCGGCTTTCCAGCGCCGCCGGCGCGTATTCACGCCTCGCGCCCCAGGACATCGCCGGCGGCAAGGCCCATGCGGCCGAGCTCGAGCGGGCCGGGTTGCTGAGCTCCGACGAGATGAAGCTGATCGTGGCGACGCTCGACGCCATCGCCAGCGAGTTCGCGGCCGGGACGCTGCTGCCCGGGCCCGAGGACGAGGATATCCACACCTTCATCGAGCGTGTGCTGACGGCGCGGATCGGTGCGACCGGCGCCAAGCTCAGAGCCGGGCGCTCGCGCAACGACCAGGCTGCCAACAATCTCAAGCTCTATCTGCGCGAGCAGTCGCGGCTGATCGGCGCCATGCTTGCCGAGCTGCTGGCGGCGCTGGCCGGACAGGCCGAGCAGCATGCCGCCTCGGTCTGCCCCGGCTTCACTCATCTGCAGAGCGCCCAGCCGGTGACCTTCGGCCATTGGCTGATGGCGCATGGCCAGGCGCTTTCGCGCGACGCCACCCGCTTGCAGGACTGGGACAGGCGCTCGACCCAGTCGCCGCTCGGCGCGGCGGCGCTGGCCGGCTCGGCGATCGCGCTGTCGCCCGAGCTCAGCGCCAAGGCGCTCGGCTATGAAGGGCCGTGCGAGAACTCGGTCGACGCAGTCGGCGCGCGCGACCATGTTGCGGAGTTCCTGTTCGTCGCCGCGATGCTGGCGACCAATCTCTCCCGGTTGGCGGAAGAGGTGACGCTCTGGACCTCGCGCCAGTTCGGCTGGGTCGTGCTCGACGATGCCTTCGCCACCGGCTCCTCGATCATGCCGCAGAAGAAGAACCCGGACATTGCCGAGCTCTCGCGCGGCCGGGCGGCGCGGCTCACCGGCGATCTCGTCGCCATGCTGGGGGCGCTGAAGGGCCTGCCGCTCGCCTATAATCGCGATCTCGCCGAGGACAAGCGCTCCGCCTTCGATGCAGTCGACGTGCTCGGCGAGGTGCTGCCGGCCTTTGCCGGTATGGTCGAGACGATGGCGGCACGGCCGGAGGTGATGCGGGCGCAGGCGGGCGCCGGCTTCGCACTTGCGACCGAGGTTGCCGACTACCTGGCGCGCAAAGGCGTGCCGTTTGCCGAGGCCCATGAGATCTCCGGCTCGCTGGTGCGCTATTGCGAGGAAATGGGGCGCGAGCTGGAACATCTCGACGCGGTCGAGCTCAGTGCCATTGATCCGCGCCTCACAGAGGATGTAAGGGCCTGTCTCACCCTTGATGCTGCGGTGGCCGCCCGCAGCGGTTTCGGCGGCACGGCGCCAGCGCGCGTGGCCGAGCAGATCGCCCGTTTCCGCATCTGGCTTGCAGCTTTCGAAGATTGGACGCGCGGAGCGCAGAGATGACCAGCGCAGTCGGAATTGGAATAGGCCGGGATCTCGCCGGGGTCGCCGGCCTGAAGCTCGTGCCGCGCCGCTATTACGGGCGCTGGGTCGCGGCGGCGCTGATCATCCTGGTGCTGGCCTGGATCATCAAGGCGTTCGCCGAGGGCCAGATCGACTGGAAGGTCGTCGGGCAGTTCTTCACGGCGCCCGCCATTCTCGCCGGCCTCGTCAACACCATCATCATGACCGTCTGCGCCATGGCGCTCGGCATCGCGCTCGGCGTGATCTTCGCGATCATGTACATGTCGCCGAACCCGGTGCTGCGCGGCGTCGCGCTGTTCTACATCTGGTTCTTCCGCGGCACGCCGCTGCTGCTGCAGCTCCTGCTCTGGTTCAACCTGGCGCTGGTCTTCCCGACGATCGGTATTCCCGGCGTCATCGAATGGCGCACCATCGACGTGATCGGGCCGTTCATGCCGACGCTGCTCGGCCTCGGCATGAACCAGGGCGCCTACACCGCCGAAGTCGTGCGCGGCGGCATCCTCTCGGTCGATGTCGGGCAGACCGAGGCTGCCAAGTCGATCGGCATGACCCGCCTGACGACCTTGCGGCGGATCGTGCTGCCGCAGGCGATGCGGGTGATCATCCCGCCGGTCGGCAACGAGGTGATCAGCATGGTCAAGCTGACCTCGATCGCCAGCGTGATCCAGTTCTCCGAGATTCTGCGCAACGCGCAGACGATCTACTATGCCAATGCCCGCGTCATCGAGCTGCTGATCGTCGCCGCCGGCTGGTACCTGATCGTCGTCACGCTCCTGCAGATCGGCCAGTTCTTCCTGGAGCGCCATTTCTCCAAGGGCCGCGGCGACCGCCGGGCCAAAGTCCAGGTCGCCGAGGAGGCCGGGGCATGAGCGCTGCCGCGAAGGACGCCATCGTCACCGCCGCCAACGTCACCAAGCGCTTCGGTGAATTGCGGGCGCTGAACGATGTCTCGCTGACCATCGCGCCGGGCGCCGTGCAGTGCATCATCGGGCCGTCCGGCTCCGGCAAGAGCACGCTGCTGCGCTGCATCAACCAGCTCGAAAAGATCGACCAGGGCGCGATCTGGGTCGATGGCGAACTGATCGGCTACCGGATCAAGGGCGACGAACTGCACGAGCTGAGCGATGCCGAGATCGCCCGGCAGCGCCTTGCGACCGGCATGGTCTTCCAGCGCTTCAACCTGTTCAACCACATGACGGTGCTGGAGAACATCATCGAGGGCCCGGTCACGGTGCTGAAGCGGCCGCGACAGGAAGCGGTGGCCGAGGCCGAGAAGCTGCTCGCCCGCGTCGGCCTCTCGGAGAAGCGCAACTCCTACCCGATCGAGCTTTCGGGCGGCCAGCAGCAGCGTATCGCGATCGCCCGGGCGCTCGCGATGAAGCCGAAGCTGATGCTGTTCGACGAGCCGACTTCGGCGCTCGATCCCGAGCTCGTCGGCGAGGTGCTCGCGGTGATGCGCGATCTTGCCGCCAGCGGCATGACGATGATCGTCGTCACCCATGAGCGCGGCTTCGCCCGCGAGGTCGCCAGCGACGTCGTCTTCATGGACAAGGGCGAGATCGTCGAGCGCGGCCATCCGCAGCAGGTGCTGGTCGCGCCGCAGCAGGCCAGGACCCGCGACTTCATCGCCGCGGTCCTCAAGTGAATTCAAGCCAGGCCAGTTCGGCCTGAGAAAACAGGGAGATCACCATGCTTCGCCTTTCTCTCGCCGCCGCGCTCGTCGCCGGCACCGCGCTCGCCGCCCAGGCCCAGGCCCTGCCGGAGCGCATCAAGAATGCCGGCAAGATCGTCATCGCGACCCAGCCGAACTACGCGCCGATCGTCTACAAGGACCCGGCGACCAACACGATGACCGGCTTCGACTACGAGCTCGGCGAGGCGATCGCCAAGGAGCTCGGCGTCAAGGCCGAGTGGCAGGAGACCGCCTTCGCCCAGATGCTGCCCTCGCTGCAGAC
>JAEXUU010000524.1 GCA_023452965.1 Pseudomonadota bacterium
CCTCAGGATGAGGGCTGAGGATGTTCGCTGCTTCTCTAGGAGCCCGCTTAAGCCTTCGCCCAGTAGACGTCGCGCCCCTGCGGACGGCCGAGCAGCAGTCCGACCGGGAAGGCTCCGGGCAATTCGACCGCCGAGGCCAGGACCTCATCCTTCTCCTGGCCGGAGATCAGCAGGCAGACATGGTCGGCGCCGCGCAGCCGCGCCGGCGAGAGCGAGAGCCGCGGCGGCAGGTCGGGCGGGCTCGCGGCGATGGCGTGCACGCCGGGGCCGGCCGACAAGCCGCGCTCGTCACCGGGAAAGAGCGAGGCGATGTGGCCGTCGGCGCCCATGCCGCTGACCACGACGTCGAGCGCCGGCAGGCCGGCGAGCAGACGGTCGAGGCTGGCGGCGGCGGCGGCGAGATCGTCGCCGGCATTGTGGAAGGAGACGAAGCCGGCGCGCCCGTCGCGCAAGGGCGCGAAGGCGGCGCGGATCATCCGCTCGTTCGAGGCGGGATCGCTGGGGGCGACGAACCGCTCGTCTGTCGGCAGCACCGTGACCTTCTCCCAGGGCAGCTCGTGCTCGCCGAGGGCTGTGAGGAAGCGCGCCGGCGTCGTGCCGCCTGGCACGGCAAGAAGCGCCCTGCCCCGCTCGTCGATGCAAGCGCGCAGCCTGACAGAGACGGCCTCGGCCAGCGCCGCGGAGGCATCGGCCAGCGTCTGGAAGCGGTGGCGCAGCAACGGGCCGGCAGCGCTCATTCGCCGAACTCCGGATCGGCCCAGGAGCGGCCCTCGCGCTCGATCAGCCCGATCGACTGCGACGGGCCCCAGGAGCCGGCGGCATAGCGATGCGGCTGGGGATAGTATTCCTGCCAGCCAGCCAGGATCGGGTCGATCCAGGTCCAGGCCTGCTCGACCTCGTCGCGGCGCATGAACAGGGTCTGGTCGCCGCGAATGACGTCGGTCAGCAGGCGCTCATAGGCGTCGGGCGTACGCACGTCGAAGGCGGTCTCGTAGCGCAGGTCGAGCTGGCGCGGCACGATCTTGAGCTTGCCGGAGCCGGGCACCTTCATCATCAGCTGCATCTGCACGCCGTCATTGGGCTGCAGGCGGATGACGAGGCGGTTGGCGTCGAGGCGACCGCAATCGGCGGCATGGCCGAAGATCGAATGCGGCACCGGCTTGAAGGTGACGGCGATCTCGGAATAGCGCTGCGCCATGCGCTTGCCGGTGCGCAGATAGATCGGGACGCCGGCCCAGCGCCAGGTGTCGAGCTCGCAGCGGATCGAAACGAAGGTCTCGGTGTTGCTGGCATGGCCGAGTTCCTCGGCATAGCCCTTGACCCTCTGGCCCTCGATCGCGCCCGGCCCGTACTGGCCGCGCACGGTCCAGCGCTGGACATCGGGGCCGACGATCGGCCTGAGCGCCTTGAGCACGCGCACCTTCTCGTCGCGCACCGCATCGGCCTCGAGCAGGTTCGGCGGCTCGATGGCGAAGAGGCAGAGCAGTTGCAGGACATGGTTCTGGACCATGTCGCGCAGATGCCCGGCCTTGTCGTAATAGCCGGCGCGGGATTCCAGCCCGACCGTCTCGGCCACGGTAATCTGGACATTGTCGATGTCGCGGCTCGACCAGGAGCGCTCGAACAGCGTGTTGGCGAAGCGCAGGACGAGCAGGTTCTGCACCGTCTCCTTGCCGAGATAATGGTCGATCCGGTAGGTCCGGCTTTCCGGCAGGATGCGGGCGACGGCGTCGTTGATCGCCCGCGCGGAGTGAAGATCGCGCCCCAGCGGCTTCTCCAGGATGACGCGTGAGGTCGGCGTCAGGATGCCGGCCGCCGCGAGATTCTCGCAGATCGGTATGAACAGGTCCGGCGGCGTCGAGAGATAGAAGGAGCGAACATGCTCGGAATCCCCGAGCGCCTCCTTCAGCGCGCCATAGGTCTCGGGCTTCACGGCATCGAGCATGACCATGGTCAGGCGGCGCTGGAAGGCGGCGATGCGCTCGGGCGACAGGCCCGCCGCGGCGAGCTTGTCGGCGATCTCGCGCGGGATGCCCTCGATATCCTCCTGCTTGCGGACGATGCCGAGGATGCGGCTCTCGGCCGGCAGCACGCCTTCCTCATTGCGCTGGGCCAGCGCCGGAAAGAGCTTGCGCAGAGCAAGGTCGCCGCCGGCGCCGAAGATCACCAGGTCGAAGGGCGGCACCGGCGTGCGCTCGGGCGCAGCCTCCGGCTTCAGAAGGCGTTCGGCGATGGCATCCATGACGGCATACTCCTGGGCGGCCCGACGCGCGGTCGGCGCGCATTCTATCCGCTCGACCCGTTCCGCGGTCGAACGAAATGCGCGCGCCAGTCGAACCGAATCCTGCGACGACAATGCGACCAAGCACGCAGCTTGCCAAACGCTTTGGGTAGCAGGGCCCCTATGCCGTCATTGCGAGGAGCGAAGCGACGAAGCAATCCAGGGGCGGCAGAACTCTACGTCCCGCTGGATTGCTTCGCTACGCTCGTAATGACGGGGTCTACCCCGCCCGGCGAAAGCCCTCGCTCGCGATCAGCAGTTGCCGGGCATAGTCCGTCTGCGGCGTGCGGGCGGCGAGCGTTTCGGCGCTCATCTCCTCGACGCCGCGGCCGAACTGCATGACCAGCAGCCGCTCGCACATATGCGCGACGACGGCGAGATCGTGGCTGACCAGGATGTAGGTGAGCTTGCGCTCCTGGCGCAGCGCCTGCAGCAGGTTCAGCACCTCGGCCTGGATCGAGACGTCGAGCGCCGAGGTCGGCTCGTCGAGCAGCAGGATCGTCGGCTCCAGCACCAGAGCGCGGGCGATGGCGACGCGCTGGCGCTGTCCACCCGAGAGCTGATGCGGGAAGCGGAAGCGGAAGGAGGACGGCAGGCCGACATCCGCCATGGCGCGGGTGATCTTCGCCTCGGCATCGCGGATGCCATGGATGGCGAGCGGCTCGGCCAGCGTGTCGTCGACGGTCTTCTTCGGGTGCAGCGAACCGTAAGGGTCCTGGAAGACCATCTGAACGGCCCGGTAGAAGGCCTTGTCGCGGATCTTGGGCTGGCGCTTGCCGAGAATGTCGACCTCGCCACTCCAGTCGCGGTTGAGGCCGGCGAGCACGCGCAGCACCGTCGACTTGCCGGAACCGGACTCGCCGACGATGCCGTAGCTCTCGCCCGGCGAGACCGCGAAGGAGAGATCCTTCACCACATGGGAGTCGCCGAAGGAGACGTTGAGCCGCTCGACGTTGATCGCGGAGTTCGTGCTCATGCCAGCCATGCCGGGTCGCGGGTGAGGGTCGCGAGCTTTTCGCGGGGATGGTGGAGATCGGGCAGGCCGCCGAGCAGCCCGCGCGTATAGGGGTGCTGGGCCCGGTCGAGTTACTGCTCCGGCAGGGTCTCCATCGCCTTGCCGCCGTACATGACGATGACCCGGTCGCAGAACGACTTCACCAGATGCAGGTCGTGGCTGATGAAGATCAGCCCCATGCCGCGGCTGGAGACGAGATCGTCGAGGATCTTGAGGATCTGAAGCTGGACGGTGACGTCGAGCGCCGAGGTCGGCTCGTCGGCGATCAGGATCTCCGGCTCGGCGATCAGCATCATCGCGATCATGACGCGCTGGCCCATGCCGCCCGAGACCTCGTGCGGATAGAGCCCGTAGACGCGGGCGGGCTCGCGGATCTGCACGGCTTCGAGCATGGCGAGGCTGCGCTCCTTCGCTTCGCGCGCGCTCGCCTTGTGATGGACGCGATAGGCTTCGGCGATCTGGTCGCCGACGGTCTTGACCGGGTTCAGCGAGAACTTCGGGTCCTGCATCACCATGGAGATGTGGCGGCCGCGCAGTTTGCGGCGGCTGCCCTTGTCCATCGCCGTCAGATCCTTGCCGCGGAACTCCATCCGCTTGGCGCTGACCACGCCGGGATGCGGGATCAGGTCGAGGATGGCGCGACCGGTCATCGATTTGCCGGAGCCGGATTCACCGACGATGCCGAGCCTTTCGCGGCCAAGGGTAAAGGACAGCCCGCGCACCGCATTGACGATGCCGGTCGGTGTGTGGAAGTCGACGCGCAGGTCGTCGAGCGTCAGCAGAGGTGCGTCAGAGGTTGCGTTCATCTCGGCGCTCACCTCGCATCCAAAACGTCGCGCAGCCCGTCGCCGAGCAGGTTGAAGCCGAGGGCCACGACGCAGATGGCGATGCCCGGGAAGGTCGCGACCCACCACTGATCGAAGATCTGCTCGCGGCCGGTCGAGATCATCGCGCCCCATTCCGGGATCGGCGGCTGGGCGCCGAGGCCGAGGAATCCGAGACCGGCAGCGATGATGATGACGCCGGCCATGTCATAGGTGGTGCGCACGATCAGCGAGGGCACGCACATCGGCACGACATGCTTCAGCACGATGCGCATCTGGCTCGCGCCCTGCAGGCGCATCGCCGAGATGTAATCGGCATTGCGGATGATCATCGTCTCCGCCCGGGCGACGCGAGCGTAAGGCGGCCAGGCGGTGAAGGCGATCGCGATGACCGCATTCTCCAGACCCGGGCCCAGCGCGGCGACGAAGGCGAGCGCCAGGACGAGGCGCGGGAAGGCGAGGAAGACGTCGGTGATGCGCATCAGCACGGTGTCGACCCAGCCGCCGAAATAGCCGGCGGCACAGCCGATCAGGAGGCCGAGCGGCCCGACCGTGATCACGACGAGCATCACGATCACCAGCGTGACGCGGGTGCCGTAGACGACGCGGCTGAAGATGTCGCGGCCGAGCGCGTCGGTGCCGAACAGATGCTTGGCGGACGGGGCCAGCAAACGCTGATCGAGCGCCTGGGCGAGCGGATCGTGCGGTGCGACCAGCGGCGCGAAGGCCGCCAGCAGCAGCAGGGCGAGCACGATCAGGAGGCCGACCATGGCGGCCGGATTCTTCCTGAAGGCGAGCCATTGCCGGTAGAGCTGGCCGAGCCGGGCCTGCCGGCGCGATTCCGGCGAGGTCGTGGTCAGCCAGGCCTGCCAGGTGACGGGGGCGGAGGCGTGATCGGTCATGGCCATCCTCCTCAGCGCGCCCGCGGGTCGGCCAGCCGGCCGAGAATGTCGGAGAACAGGTTGACCGCGATGAAGACGGCGCCGACCACCAGCGTGGCGCCGAGCACCGCGTTCATGTCGGCGTTGAGCAGCGCATTGGTGAGATAGCGGCCGAGCCCCGGCCAGGCGAAGATCGTCTCGGTCAGCACCGAGCCTTCGAGCAGGTGCATGTAGGTAAGTGCGATCACGGTGACGAGCGGCTCGAGGGCGTTGCCGAGCGCGTGGCCGCAAACGCCACGCCATT
>JAEXUU010000574.1 GCA_023452965.1 Pseudomonadota bacterium
GCTCGAGGATGCGCGCCTGAAGCAGGCCTATCTCGGCGGGTGAGATCATTCGACCACAACGATAAAACGGGAGGAGAGCATGGTGAATTCGAGACGGACATTCCTGGCTGCCGCGCTTGCGGCCAGCCTCACTGCGGCCACGGGGGCCTCCGCGGCGGAAGACCTCAAGATCGGCGTGATGTTTCCGCTTTCGGGGCCGATGGCGCTGATCGGCAACGAGGCCTATCAGGCGGCCCAGGTCGCCCGCGACATGATCAACGAGCGCGGCGGAGTGAAGGGGCGCAAGATCGCCTTCGCCGTGGCCGATGCGCCTGGCCCGACGCAGGGCAATGCCGAGGCGACGCGCCTCATCGTGCGCGAGAAGGTTCCGCTCATCGCCGGCACCTACGCTTCCTCGATCGCGCTGGCGGCCAGTGAGGTCACCGAGCGCGAGGGCGTTCTCTACTGGGAGACGATCGCGGTCGCCGACAAGTTCACCCAGCGCAACTACAAGAACGCGATCCGCCTGACGTTTAACGCCTCGATGATGGGCGAGACCGCCGCCGACTTCTCCAAGGATCTCGCGGCCAAGCTCGGCAAGAAGCCGGAAGAGCTCAAGGTCGCGGTGATCTCCGAGGATTCCGAGTTCGGCCAGTCGGTCGGCGACGCCGCCGCCCGGCGCGTCAAGGCCAACGGCCAGAACCTCGTCGCCAACGAGCGCTACAGCCGCACCGTCACCGACCTGTCCTCGCTGGTGCTGTCGCTGAAGGCCAAGGCGCCGGACGTCGTGATCGCGACCTCCTATCTGAATGACGGCGTGCTGTTCGTCCGCCAGGCGCGCGAACTCGACTTCAACATCGGCGCGCTGGTCGGCGTCGGCACCGGCTACGCCCTGCCGGACTTCCTCGCCGCCACCGGCGCCAACGCCGAAGGCATCTTCGATGTCGACGCTCCCGCAACGCCGAACGTCGCGAACCTGCCGCCGGCGACCCAGAAGCTCTATGGCGAGTTCATCGAGCGCTTCAAGACGCTGGCCAAGCGTGATCCCGGCCCGCTCGCCCTGATCTCCTTCGGCGGCTTCTGGACGCTCTTCAACGAGGTGCTGGCCAAGGCGCCCGACACCAAGATCGAGAGCCTGCGCAAGGCGGCCTATGCGGTCGACCTGCCGGACGGCTCGCTGCTGACCGGCGCCGGCGTCAAGCTGAAGCCGGAAGGCGACAAGGAGCAGGGCCAGAACACCCGCGCCCTGCTGTCGGTGATGCAGTGGCAGAACGGCAAGCTCGAGGTCGTCTGGCCGAAGAGCATCGCCGTCAAGGAAGCGGTCTCGGTTCCGCTGCCGGCCTGGTCCAAGCGCTGATAAGACAATGCGAACGAGCCGGGCACGGAAGCGCCCGGCTCACCTTGCAGAGGTAGACATGCAGACCCTCGTCGCGCAGTTGCGCTCGGCCGCGTCAAAGGCGCCGCAGGCCCGTATCCATGACGGCGCCCAGGCGCTCGGCTATGCAGAGCTCTACGAACGCAGCCTGCGCGTCGCCGGAGGGCTGGCGCGCCACGGGGTCGGCGAGGGGGACCGGGTCGCGCTCTGGCTGCCCAATGGTCTGGCCTATCTCGATCTCGTCCACGCCTGCCACCATCTCGGCGCCATCGCGGTGGCGATCAACACCCGCTTCCGCACCGCTGAGGCACAGTCCATCCTGCAGCGGACCGGCGCGCGCGTGCTGGCAATCGCGCCGGGCTTCAAGGACATCGCCTTCCTCGACATGCTCGCAGGCATGGATCGCGCCGCGCTTTCGGAGCTGCGCCTGATTGTCGGCGATGGCGATGAGGCGCCTGGCGCGCTGCCCGGCGTCGCCAGCGTCGCACATCGCAGCCTGCTCGAGGCCGATCCCGTCGCGAGCCGCGCCGATCCCGAGCTGCCGGGCGCCATCTTCGCGACCTCCGGCACCACGAGCGCGCCGAAATTTGCGCTGCACCGGCAGGGCAACATCGCCCGACACGGCGCACGCGTCGCCGCTGCCTTCGGTTTCGACGCAGGCGATGCCCACCTGCTGCAGGCGGTGCCGTTCTGCGGCATCTGGGGCTTCAGCCAGTGGATGGGCACCGTCGCCGGTGCTGCGAGCTCTTCGCTCATCCCCTTTTTCGAGGCCCGCGCGGCCGGAGAGCTGATCCGTGCACGCGGCATCACCCATCTCAGCGGCCCCGACGACCTGATCCAGCGGCTTTTCGCGGCTTTTCCCGACGAGCGGCCGTTTCCGACGCTGCGCGAGGCGCTGATCTCGACCTTCAACCCGACGCTGGGTGACTTCACGGCGGCCATCGACCGCCGCGGCCTGCGCATGGTCAACGGCTTCGGGATGAGCGAAATCTTCTCGTTCTTCTCGCGCCGGCAGCCCGACGATCCGCCGGAACTGCGCCAGCGGCCGGGCGGCAGGCCGCTCGATCCGCAAGGGCAGCTGCGCGTCCGCTCGACCACGGGCGACGAGTTGCTCGGGATCGGCGAGGTCGGCCGGCTCGAGATCAAGGTCGACACCCTGTTCGGCGGCTATTTCGGCGATGCCGGCGCGACCGCCGCCGCCTTCACGGCCGACGGCTTCTTCCGCACCGGCGACCTCGCCGCTCTCGGCCCCGGCGGAACCTTCGATCTCGTCGGCCGCGACGGCGATTTCCTTCGCCTCGGCGGCTTCCTCGTCAATCCCGTCGAGATCGAGGATGCGCTGAAGCAGGATGCACC
>JAEXUU010000611.1 GCA_023452965.1 Pseudomonadota bacterium
ACCCACTTGTGGCTTGCATCGACGTTTTGGGCACCGAGCCTGACGAGTGAAGCCAAGACGTGGATGGTCGGGACAAGCCCGACCATGACGCGAATGGCATTCAGTCGCAGCGGCTCACGCCCCCAGCAGATCGATCAGATGTGGGATCAGAGGCTCGTCGGCCGGTGGCATGGCGAGTTCGCGCAGCTTGCTCGCACGCACCCATTTCAGCGCTTGCCCCTCGCGTGACGAGACGGAGCCCTCCCAGCGCCGGCAGATATAGAGCGGCATCAGGAGGTGGAACTCGGGATAGGCGTAGCTGGCGAAGGTCAGCGGCGCGAGGCAGGCTTCCTTGACCTCGATGCCGAGCTCCTCGGAAAGCTCGCGGATCAGCGCCGGCTCCGGCCGCTCTCCGGCTTCGAGCTTGCCGCCCGGAAACTCCCAGAGCCCTGCCAGGGCCTTGCCCTCGGGGCGCTGGGTGACGAGGACGCGGTTATCGGAATCGACTAGCGCGCAGGCGACGACGAGCAGCAGTTTCACGAAGCCTCATTTTCCCGAAAGGATGACCTGCACCGGCTCGGTTTCCTTGCCGGTCAGCGTCACCTCGTCATAGACCGAACCGCCCTCGCGAAAGAGCGCGTCCTCCTCGCCCCAGATCACCTGGGTGGTGACGAAATAGCGGCCCGGCGCCACCTTGTCGAAGGCAAAACGGCCATTGGCCTCGGCCTTGGTCGTACGCGTGTACTCGGCGTAGCGCGGATCCGGTTCCTCCTGCGGGTAGCTGGCCGCCGGGATGAACTTGGCGCGGCCATAGAGGCTGGCGAAGCGCTGGCTCGCATAGGCGGTCGCCGGCACCAAGCGCACCACCTCACCGGCCGCGTTGACGACCTGGCCCTTGGCCCTTGTTCGGAAAGCGTGACCGACGATGACCCCGTGCCCCGGCTTGCGGATATAGGCCGCTTCTTCCGCCGAGAAGGACGAACTCGCCATTGGCCGGCGCTCGACGCAGGCCACCAGCAGGACCGCAAGGCCCAGCACACACGCCGCAGCTTTCATCCCGCTTTCGCCCCCGCCGGCGCCGTCGTCACGAGGAAGACGCCTGCGAGGATGATGACGCCTCCGACGAGCTGCCGCAACTCCAGCGTTTCGCCGAGCACCAGCACACCCATGACGGTAGCGACGACCGGCACGAGATAGCCGGTCATCGCCGCCCGCGTCGGCCCGGCGGCTCGGATCAGCCGCATGAAGATCGTCATCGGGATCGCGGTCGAGAGCACCCCGAGCGCCAGCATCGCCTGCCAGTGCGGCTGCAGCGCCGACAGGGCCGCCCAGCCCGAGAATACGAGCGTCAGCAGGAGCGCTCCCGAACCGGAGACGACCTGCTGGCCGAGCGCAAGGCGGATCGGATCGCCGGCCTTGGCCGGAACCGCGCGGGTGTAGAGATTGCCGACCGCGTAGCAGAGCATCACGCCGACCATGGCGAGCACGCTGAGCGCCGTGCCGCCGCCCTCGACCAGCCGCGGGCCGATCAGGATCGCGACGCCGGCCATGCCGACCAGGATGCCGCCGAACCGGCGCCGGCTGAGCCGCTCCTCCGCGAACAGCATATGGGCGAACAGGGCGGTGACCAGCGGTCCCGCCGCCTGGATCATCGCCGCCGGGCCGCTCGCGAGCTGGATCAGCGCATAGGCGACGAGCACGTTCGGCAGCCAGCCATTGGTGGTGCCGAGCACCAGCCAATGGCCGATCTCGTGGCGGCGCGGCAGCGGGCTCTGCCGCCGCGCCAGCACGAAGAGCGACAGCGTCGCCGCGCCGAGCAGACCGCGGCCGGCCGCGATCGCCCAGGGCGCGACGTCGGCCGCCATCAGCTTGATGAACAGGAAGCTGCACCCCCAGAAGAAGGAGCAGCCGAGAAGGTTGCCGATGACGAAGGCCCGGCTCGGGCCCGCCTGGGCAGCCCGGTCAGGAGCGATAGTCACCATTGATCTCGACATAGGCCTTGGTGAGATCGCAGGTCCACACAGTGGACTTGCCCCGGCCGAGCCCGAGATCGGTGGTGATGACGATGTGCTCGCCCTTCATGTAGTTGGAGACGGCGACCTCGTCATAGGACGGTGCGCGGGCGCCCTGCTGCGCCACCATGATCCCGCCGAAGGAGATGTCGAGCCGGTCACGGTCCGCCGGTTCGCCGGCCTTGCCGACAGCCATGACGATGCGGCCCCAGTTGGCGTCCTCGCCGGCGATCGCGGTCTTGACCAGCGGCGAATTGGCGATCGAGAGCGCGACCTTCTTGGCCGAACGCGACGAAGCGGCGCCGTGCACCCGGATCTCGACGAACTTGCGCGCGCCCTCGCCGTCCTTGCAGACGAGATGCGAGAGCTCGAGCAGGAGCGCGTTCAGCGCCCGCTTGAAGCCGGAGAGCCGGGGATCTGCGGGGTCCGTGATCTCGGGCACACCCCTCGCGCGCGCCTTGCCGGTCGAGAACAGCATCAGCGTGTCGGAGGTCGAGGTGTCGCTGTCGACCGTGATCGCGTTGAACGAGCCCTTGACGCCCTTGCCGAGCAGGGCCTGCAGCGCCGGCGCGGCGATCGGCGCGTCGGTGAAGACGAAGGAGAGCATCGTCGCCATGTCGGGCGCGATCATGCCGGCGCCCTTGGCGATGCCGGCGATCACCACCTCATGCCCGTCGATCTTGGCCTTGCGCGAGACCGCCTTGGGGAAGGTGTCGGTGGTCATGATCGCCTTGGCGGCGTCGAGCCAGGGGCCATCCGCGGCACGCCCGGCGCAATCCGCCAGCACGCCCTCGAACTTGGTCGCGTCGAGCGGCTCGCCGATCACGCCGGTCGAGGCGATGAAGACCTGCTCCGGCTTGCAGCCGGCGGCCTTGGCGGCGATCTTCGCGGTCAGCGCCACGGAATCGCGGCCCTTCAGGCCGGTGAAGGCATTGGCGTTGCCGGAATTGACCACCACGGCCCGGGCCGTGCCCTGGGGCAGGTTGGCCCGGCACCAGTCGACCGGCGCGGACGGGCACTTCGAGCGGGTGAAGACGCCGGCGGCCTGCGAGCCCTCGTCGAGCAGCACCAGCAGCACGTCGGTGCGGCCCTTGTAGCGGATGCCGGCTTCCGCCGTGGCGAAACGCACGCCCGGCACCGCCGGAACCTTGGGCTGGCGCTTCGGCGCGAGCGGGGAAACGGGAACATCCTTGCCGGCCATCGGTGCGTCTCCTTTTGAGGCGCTTCGATGTGCCGCAGCAGCGTCCGGAAAACAAGCTGGCAATGCCGGCGTGCAGATCATGCCCGGGCCGGCTCCCGGGCATTTCGGGCGCCCCTCTACCGAGGCGCCCGCTAAGCCTGCCTCAGGGCTTCTTCGGCTCAGCCGGCGCCGCCGGCGCAGGCGCCGCGGCCGGCTGGTCGAGGCGCTCGACCTTGGCCTTGTCGCGCAGGCCGACGATGATGTCCTGCTGGGCCTTGCGGACCAGGTACTGCTCGATCTGCGGCTTGACCTCGTCGAAGGTCGGCAGCGGCTTGGTGCGCTTGTCCTCGAGCTTGATCACATGCCAGCCGAACTGGCTCTTCACCGGCTCGGAGAGCTGGCCCTTCTCGAGCTTGAAGGCGGCCTCGGCGAATTCAGGCACCATCCGCTCCTTTGCGAACCAGCCGAGATCTCCGCCTTCCTTGCCCGAGCCCGGATCCTTGGAGAGCTCGCCGGCGACCTTGGCGAAGTCCTCGCCCTTCTTCAGCCGCTCCAGCGCCGCCTTTGCCTGGGCCTCCTCCGGCACCAGGATATGACGGGCGCGCACTTCCTCTTCCGGCTTCAGCGTCTTGACGGTGTCGTCGAAGAGCTTCTTGGTGGCTTCCTGCGTCGCCGCCTTCTTGGACTCGCTCGTCAGATAGTCGTCGAGCAACAGCTTGTCGCGGCTATAGGCCAGGCGCTTGGCGAATTCCGGGCTCTCGCCGATCTTGGCGGCCTTGGCAGCCTTGGCGCCGAGCTTGAGGTCGACCAGGAAATTGATCAGTTCCTCGCGCTTGCGATCCTCGGGCAGCTGGGCGGTGCGCTCGCCGAGATCATCGGCCGCGAGCGCGAGCTCGCTCTCGGTGATCTCGATGCCGTCGACCTTGGCGACGACCTTGTCCTGCTGCGCAAAGGCCGGCGCAGCCGCGGCCAGCACGAGGCTGAACGACAGCACGGCGAGACGGGAAACAACCATCGGGTCAGGGCCTTTCGATGAACGGCGCGAAAAACGGATCGGCAGGCTGAGTGCCAGTTGATGAGGGCCTTGGCAAGGCAGAGCGCGTG
>JAEXUU010000659.1 GCA_023452965.1 Pseudomonadota bacterium
CCGCAGAACAGGCCTTCCTCGGCCGCCAGTCGAAACGCCGTCGCCCTGGCTTCCTCCGTCGAGACGCGCTCGATGTCGTCGGCGATGCCGTCATGCCAGAGCGGCACGACGTAGCCGGCGCCGATCCCGTCGATCTTGTGCGCGCCGGACGGTCCACCCGAAAGCACGGCCGATTCTGCCGGCTCGACGGCGACGAAACGGATGCGCCCGTCATGCTGGCGCAGCCTTTCCGAGATGCCGCGGAGCGCCGCCGCTGTTCCGACGCTCTGGACGAAGCCGTCGATGCGCCCACCGGTCTGCTCCCAGATCTCGTCGGCGAGCTTCGCATAGGCCGCGAGCTGGTCGGTGTTCTCCATCTGGGCGGTGATGTAGGCACCCAGATTCTGCGCGATGCGATGAGCCTCGGCGATCATGTTCTTCGTCAGCTTCTCGGTCTGTTTGCCGTTCTCGCTGGGCACGATCGTCAGCTTCGCGCCGAGAAGACGCATGTGGTCGAGCTTCTCCCTGGAGAAGGCGTCCGACGTCACGAGGTGAAGCGGATGCTTCTTGACCGCGCAGATCAGCGCCAGCGAGACGCCCGTGCTGCCGCCCGTGTATTCGACGACCGCCCCGCCCGGCTTCAGGCGGCCGTTGGCTTCCGGCGCCTCGATCATGGCCAGCGCCATCCGGTCCTTCATGCTGCCGGTCGGGTTCCGGCTTTCCAGCTTGAGGAGGATGCGCGCGCCATTGGCTGGCACGACATTGCGCAAGGCGAGCAGCGGAGTGTTGCCGATCGTGTCGAGAATGGTCGCGGGGGAGTTGTTCATCGGGGCGTCTCGCGAGATTGCAGGAGATGACCGGGTGGGGGCGGCTCGTCAGCCCGACGGAAGCGGCCGAGCGATCGGCATGGGCTGCGATCGAAAAATAGACCTGTGCCCAGGGGCGCACTATCGTCGTAAATGACAATCTTGGGATCATTTACGCCATGCGTCTGACGGTTCTCGCACTCGACGGGGTTTTCGACACCGGTCTGACCGTCTTGCTCGACACCTTCTCGACCGCCAACGAGCTGGCGGTCGCCCAGGGGATCGAGCGCCCATTGTTCGATGTGAAGCTCGTCGGGGTACGGCCCCAGATCCGAACCGCGATCGGCCTCGCCGCGACAGTTGAGGCGGCGGCTTCGGTGCGCAGGCCGGATTGGGTGATCGTGCCGGCCTTGAACGCCAAGCAGCCGGACCGGCTGGTCGATGCCTTGGGGCGGCCGGACGTCGTCGAGGGCCTCGCCCAGCTGCGCAGCTGGCACGCGGAGGGAGTGGGGATGGCAGGTGCCTGCATCGGCACGTTCCTGCTGGCGGAGGCCGGCCTGCTCGATGGCCGGGAGGCGACGACGACCTGGTCGCTCGCACCCTTGTTCCGCCGGCGCTATCCGGATGTGAGGCTGGACGATTCACGGATGGTCATCGCATCCGAGCGCATGATCACGGCTGGAGCCATGATGGGCCATCTCGATCTGGCGCTGTGGCTCGTGCGCCAGGCGAGTCCCCAGATGGCTGCGCTCGTCGCGCGCTTCATGCTGATCGACCGGCGGTCCTCCCAGGCCCGCTATATCATTCCGGACCATCTCGCCCATGCCGACCCGCTGATCGAACGCTTCGAGCGCTGGGCTCGCGACAATCTCGCCTCCGGCTTCTCGCTTCAGGAGGCGGCGAGCGCATTGGCGGTCAGCACCCGGACCTTGCAGCGTCGTACGGAAGCCGTGCTTGGAAAATCGCCGCTCGCCTTCTTCCAGGACATGCGGGTCGAGCGGGCCCAGCATCTCGTCTCTATCGGGCAGGATCTCGAGAAGATTGCGGGCGAGGTCGGCTATGCCGATTCCGCGACCTTGCGGACCCTGCTGCGGCGCCGGCTTGGTCGCGGTGTTCGGGAATTGCGGACCGAGCTGCGGTCATAGAGCGTCGACGGCGAAGGCGGCTGGAGCATGCCGCGCGTCCGGTCGCGTGAAGGGGCGCTCCGGACGCGTCAGGTCGGGCGCTGTTCGAGCCATTCGAGCAGCAGCACATAGCTGACGGCGAGCAGGACGGGGCCGACGAACAGGCCGAGCAGCCCCTCGGCGATCATGCCGCCGATGACCCCGAACAGGATGATCGGCATCGGGACTTCCAGGCCCCGGCCGAGCATCAGCGGCCTGAGAACATTGTCGCTGAGCCCGGCGACGACGTTCCAGATCAGGAAGATCACCGCTACCTGCGTCGTTTCGGTCAAGAAGACATAGGCTACGACCGGCAGCGTCAGCAGGATAAGCGGGATCTGGATGATACCGAGCAGCAGGGCGACAAGCGTCAGCGGGCCGGCGGCCTGCAGACCGATTGCGAAGAAGCCGAGGCCCAGCAGCAGCGACTGGACCAGGGCGACGCCGACCACGCCGAGGCCGACGCCGCGGATCGTCGCCGCGGTCAGGCTCGCCAGTCGCTCCGTCCGTTCCTGGCTTCCGGTGATGCGCAGCAGCACGCGCCGGACCAGGGCAGCGGCATCCACGCCATAGGCGAGGAGCACGGCGGCGATCGCGAATGAAACCATGAACGACAATTCGCCGATCACAAGGCGGCCCGCGAACGAACCCAGCCAGGCGAGCGGGCCGGTCAGCAGGTGGCCGTATTTTGCCAGGGCAGCGGGCAGGTTGGATGCGACGAGCGCCCAGTTTTCCGTCAATTTCGCGCCGATCACGGGCACGCCGTCGAGCCAGAGCGGCGGCGGCGGAAACGTCAGATCCTGGCCCTGCAGGCTCGAGACCACCGAATAGAGCGACGTCGCGAGAGACGTCACCATGAGCGCCGTCGGTCCGAGCAACAGCGCGACGCCGAGCAGACCGATCAGCAAGGCCGATCCACGGTTGCCGAGCCGCGGCGCCAGATGGCGATGCAGCGGGTAGAGCATCACGGACAGGATCACCGACCAGATCAGGAGAAAGACGAACGGCAGGATGATGCGGGCGCCGGCATAGGCCAGGATGGCGACGAGCCCGACGCGGATCGCGGTGTCGATGATGGTCGAGGCCGGGAGGGCCTGACCGGTTTCCGGCGCCTTCCTGTCCATCGATCTGTCCCTTGGTCGGATACCTGCGCGAACCTGCGCTTCTACGGCGCCGCTCGGCCGGAATGGTCGTGGCCCGGTCTGCAAAAGTGTGAAGAGCAGGTTCTGCTCCGCGATTGCCGCGGAGCAGAAGTCTTCAGCGCCTGCCGGCCCGATTTACCGGGCCGCCGCGATTCGTCGGGGTTCCAGGCCTCACGCCGCCGCCGGGCGCGCCGCCGCCGGGCGTCGCGCCGGCGCGG
>JAEXUU010000696.1 GCA_023452965.1 Pseudomonadota bacterium
CGGCGACCTCGATCACGATCCTGGCGCGGGCGGCCGTCGGCAGCGAGGCGGCGATGCGGGCGATTGCCGGCAGCGCGGTCTCGTCGCCGCAGAGCAGATACCAGTCGGCGGGGAGGACATCGCCTCCACCCGGACCCAGCAGACCGACGCGGTCGCCGGGCTTGGCGTTGCGCGCCCAGACCGAACCCGGCGAATCCTCGTGCAGCACGACGTCGACGGCCAGCTCCTTACGGGCATGATCGATCGAGCGGATCGTATAGACCCGGCGCACCAGCTCGTCCTGCGCCATCGGCCAGATGATGCGGCTGTCGGCGCCGACGCGCGGCCAGATCGGCTCGCGGCCCGCCGGTGGAATCAGGATGCGGACATGCAGGCCGCCGCTCTCGAAATGGGCTGTATCCTCGCAGGCGAGGATTACGCGCCGCATCGCCGGCGTCAGCGCATGTGCGCGGCGGACCACCGCTTCGCGGAAATAGGGAATCTGCGCCTGGGTGGGAGCGTCGCCCTGCCAGTTTAGGCTGAAGGGCTCTCCCTTCGCGAATTCGAACAGATGTTCGGCCAGGGAGGATTTAACGACGAAGAGGTAGGTCTCGTTCGGGCTGACCGCGGAAATGCGCAGCGCGCCGCCCTCGATCGCGACCTCGACCGTGCCATAGGGGCCTTCGAGGCGAGCACCATCGCCCTGCCGCGTCACGGTGCCGTGTTCGGTGAAGTGATCGCAGAGCTGTCGAAGCATCGCCGGCGCGTCGCCGAGTTCGACGCGCGCCTGTGCATGCAGCCTGGCTGCTTCGGCCATTCCGACGTCCTTCGCGGTTCGGCGACCGGATTCGGAAGAGGCCACCGATCGGCGCCACAAGCGGCGCGACGGCCTCCTGATAGGGCAATGCGACCAGACGTGCGAGGGGCGGAATTGGGGCCGGCCGCCCCCTGCGGAGGGGAGCGGCCTTCGACGGTGCGCGCTTCCAAAGCGGCACGAGGCCACTTTCGCCCCGGGCGGCGGCGGTGTAGGGCGAGGCGGCAGCGGCCGAAAACCGACGATACCGAGGGCACGTTCGATCATGGAGAACAAGGCTTCCGCGTCCCAGTCCCGCGACGGCACCCTGGCGACGAAGGTTCTCTCCATGGCCGGAGCAGGCCTGCTTGCCGGCGATGACGGCGAGCTCTTCGAGCTCGATTCGGTAAGCTTCGGGGTTCCCGGCCGTGTGCTTCTGGAGCCGCTGACCTTGTCTCTGCCGGCGCGGCGCGTGACGGGGCTGATCGGTCACAATGGTTCGGGCAAGTCGACGCTGCTGAAGCTGCTTGCCCGCCAGCAGACGGTCTCGTCCGGCTCGATCCGCTTCGAAGGCAAGGCGCTCGATGCCTGGAGCGGTCGCGCCTTTGCCCGCAAGGTCGCCTATCTGCCGCAGCAGACGCCGCCTTCTTCGGGTCTGCTGGTCAAGGAGCTCGTCGCCCTCGGCCGCTATCCCTGGCATGGTGCGCTCGGCCGCTTCGGTGCCAAGGACCGCGAGAAGGTCGCCGAGGCGATGGCGCTCACCGACGTCGAAGCCTTCGCCGATCGGCTCGTCGACAGCCTCTCGGGCGGCGAACGCCAGCGCGTCTGGCTTGCCATGCTGGTCGCCCAGGATGCCGAATGCCTGTTGCTCGACGAGCCTACTTCGGCGCTCGACATTGCCCACCAGATAGAGGTGCTCTCGCTGGTGCGCCGGCTGTCCTCGGAGCGGGGTCTTGGCGTCGTCGTTGTGCTGCACGACGTCAACATGGCGGCGCGGTTTTGCGACGAGATCGTCGCGCTGCATTCCGGCAGGATGATCGTCAGGGGAACACCCGAAGACGTGATGACCGCGCAGCAGCTCGCCCGCATCTACGGCGTCGAGATGAGCGTCGTCGCCCATCCGCAGACCCAGCGTCCGATCGCAGTTCCGGCCTGAGAACAGGCACAGGCGCAGGCAGGCCGCCGCGACGCGCGCGGCGGATTGTGGCCATCCTGCCACATGCCGGGGCAAAGCGGGGTGGCGGAGCATGCAGCCGCTACAGGCTCCCGACCCGTTTCCCGCAAGCCCATCCCACTGGAAAGCCTGACGGAATCAACGCGTCTGCGTTTGCTCCCGGCGGGGCGTGCTTTCCCAGTCTGGAATCGATATAAAACATTGTTATTGCGCGTGTTTTTCTACGCGGCATAGGTCGCCCGGCACGCTCGCCCCGGGCGGGCCATCGATAAACGCCGCGGCATGGACAGGTTCACTCTCCGAAAGCTCTTGGCCACCTTCGTGCAGGTGCGGCCGCGGCTCGAAGCCGTGGCGCGGGCCCGCACGGGGAGCCGGGCGCTGGCGGAGGATCTGATCCAGGACACCTGGTTCAAGCTCGAGGCCGCGCGGATCGAGGGGCCGATCGACAACCCCGCCGGCTTCATCATCCAGGTCGCGAACAACACCGTGACCGATCATCTGCGCAAGGAGCGGCGCCGCAGCGAACTCGATGCGGAGCTTTCCGACCTGCTCTGGGAGAGTGTCGATGCAGTCTCTCCCGAGCGGGCGCTGATCGGGCGCGAGCGGCTGCAGGCGGTTCGGGCGGCCCTGGACGAGTTGCCGGAGAAAACGCGGGAGATCTTTCTGATGAACCGTATCGAGCGCATTCCGCATCGTCGGATCGCGGAACTGCTCGGCATGAGCGACAACGCCGTCTACTACCATGTCCGGCGAGCGCTGGAGCGTCTGGCGGAACTGCGCGACGATTTCATTGACTGAAATTTCGCGATCTGTTCAGGCAAACGGCGCCTTCGCGCGTCTGTTACGGTAGGATGCCTCCGCGCGGGAGCGTCCGACACGCCACCGCTTTTCTGTGCCGGCTGAATGGACGAGTCCGACAAACGCCCCGACAGAGACCGCCGGATCGCACTCGACGCGCGCGACTGGATCGTGCGGCTGGCGTCGGGCGATGCCGGAGAGGCTGATCTGCGCGCCTTCAAGGCCTGGCGCGATGCCGCGCCGGAGCACGGCCTGGCCTTCGAACGGGAGCGTCGCTTCTGGCAGGAGTTGCAGGTCCTCGAAGGGGCGCTCGCCCGGCCGGCGGCGGAGGTGCGCGCAAGGCCGGCGGTCAGCCGGCGCGGTTTCGTGGTCGGCGGGGCTCTGGCCGCCGGAGCGGCAGGCGTCATCCTCATGCCGCGGCTCGAACGGCTCTGGCAGGCCGATTTCACCACGGCGGTAGGCGAGCAGAAGGAGGTAGCGCTGCCGGACGGCTCCGTCGCGACGCTCAACACCGACAGCGCCATCGCCGTCGATTTCCGCCCCGACCTGCGGTTGGTCCGGTTGCTGGGCGGGGAGGTGGTCTTCAAGGTGAAGCCGGGTGCTTCCGTACCCTTCCGCGTTGCTTCGCTCGACGGGAACAGCGACGCGCTCGATGCCCAGTTTTCGGTCAATGCCGTGGACGGCGTGGCGACAGTGACGGTTGCGAACGGCGGCGCGCATGTCTCGGCACCTGCAGCGGCGACCGCGGCGCCTCTGCGCGGCGGCGGCGGTGTCGAACTTCGGGACGACGAGCAGACGAGCTATTCCGCCGGCCGG
>JAEXUU010000712.1 GCA_023452965.1 Pseudomonadota bacterium
ATCCGCACGAAGGCGGCGAGCGACTGGAGCAGGGCCAGCAGGAGGATGACTTAGGCCCCGGCGATCGGCGCCAACGGCTCCACCGAAGGCTGCCCGATGCGGAAGATGACGACCGCGAGCACGACGACCGTCAGACCGAACAGCGCCAGCCGGCGGCTCCAGATCGCCGCACGCGAAACCGGTTCCTCGAAGACGAGACGGCGGTGCATGCCTCTTAGGTGGCCGAGCGCTGGCCGGAAGGCAAGCGGGCGATGTCGGCGCGGCTCCTCGACGGGACATCCCGGCCGGAGCCGCGAGGCGGCGCAGAGCCGGGATCCATGCCTGAACTTCGCCGGAACAGGCTCCGGCGTCGATCCCGGGTCGAGCTGCGCTCGCCCGAGATGATACGCCGAAGTCCGAGGCGACGCGCTCAGTCGATGGCGCGCACAGCCCCCTTGGCCGCGCTGGTCGCCAGCGCCGCATAGGCCTTCAGCGCGGTCGAGACCTTGCGCTTGCGCGGCGCCGCCGGCTTCCAGGCATCCTTGCCCTTGCCCTCCATCGCGGCGCGGCGGCGCGCCAGCTCCTCGTCGGAGATCTTCAGGTTGATGCTGCGGTTCGGGATGTCGATCTCGATGATGTCACCGCCCTCGACGAGGCCGATCGCGCCACCTTCCGCCGCTTCCGGCGAGACATGGCCGATGGAAAGGCCGGACGAGCCGCCGGAGAAGCGCCCGTCGGTGATCAGCGCACAGGCCTTTCCGAGCCCCTTCGACTTCAGATAGCTCGTCGGATAGAGCATTTCCTGCATGCCCGGCCCGCCGCGCGGCCCCTCATAGCGGATCAGCACGATTTCGCCGGGCTTGACCTTGTTGTTGAGGATGCCTTCGACCGCCGCATCCTGGCTCTCGAAGATCACCGCAGCGCCGGAGAAGGTCAGGATCGAGGCGTCGACGCCGGCCGTCTTCACGATGCAGCCATCGAGCGCAATGTTGCCGAAGAGCACGGCGAGGCCGCCATCCTGCGAATAGGCATGGGCCTTGTCGCGGATCACGCCGGTCTCGCGGTCGGTGTCGAGTTCGGCGTAGCGCCGGTCCTGGCTGAAGGCGGTCTGTGTCGGCACGCCGCCCGGCGCGGCACTGAAGAAGCTCTTCACCGCTTCGCTGGTGGTGCGCTTGATGTCCCAGCGCTCCAGCGCCTCGGCCATGCTGGCGCTGTGGACCGTCGGCAGTGATGTGTCGATCAGCCCGGCACGGTCGAGCTCGCCGAGGATCGCCAGGATGCCGCCGGCGCGGTGCACGTCCTCCATGTGGACGTTGGCGACGGCCGGGGCGACCTTGCAGAGCACCGGGACATTGCGCGACAGCCGGTCGATATCGGCCATGGTGAAGTCGATCTCGGCCTCGTGCGCGGCGGCGAGCAGGTGCAGCACGGTGTTGGTCGAGCCGCCCATCGAGATGTCGAGCGTCATCGCGTTCTCGAACGCCTTGAAGCTCGCGACATTGCGCGGCAGCACCGAGGCGTCGTCCTGCTCGTACCAGCGCTTGGCGATATCGACGATCAGGTGGCCGGCCTCGACGAAGAGGCGCTTGCGATCGGCATGTGTCGCCAGCGTCGAGCCATTGCCCGGCAAGGCGAGGCCGAGCGCCTCGGTCAGGCAGTTCATCGAGTTGGCGGTGAACATGCCGGAGCAAGAGCCGCAGGTCGGGCAGGCCGAGCGCTCGATGACGTCGACTTCGCTGTCGGAGTATTTTCCGTCGGCGGCCGCGACCATGGCATCGACCAGGTCGACCTTCTTCAGCACGCCCTCGGCGATGTACTTGCCGGCCTCCATCGGCCCGCCGGAGACGAAGACGGTCGGGATGTTGAGGCGCATCGCCGCCATCAGCATGCCGGGCGTGATCTTGTCGCAGTTCGAGATGCAGACCATCGCGTCGGCGCAATGCGCGTTGACCATGTACTCGACGCTGTCGGCGATCAGCTCGCGCGAAGGCAGCGAATAGAGCATGCCGTCATGGCCCATGGCGATGCCGTCATCGACCGCGATGGTGTTGAATTCCTTGGCGACGCCGCCGGCCTGCTCGATCTCTCGCGCGACCAGCTGGCCGAGATCCTTGAGATGGACATGGCCCGGCACGAACTGGGTGAAGGAGTTCACCACCGCGATGATCGGCTTGCCGAAATCGCCGTCCTTCATGCCGGTAGCGCGCCAGAGACCACGGGCGCCCGCCATGTTGCGGCCCTTCGTGGTGGTATCGGATCTCAACCTCGGCATGCTTGACCTCTTCGCCCATACGCCCAAACAGAGTGTTTGGGACTAAGGCTAGCGACCGCGGCTGGCCAGCCAAAATTGAATTATTCGATTTTGACCATCGGCGCGGTCCATGCTGCGGACGCGAACGGGCCGGCCTATCGCATTTTCCCGGGTCATCCCGGACAAGCGGCGAAGCCGCGCCGATCCGGGATCCATGCCTGAGGCGGCCCGGCATGGATCCCGGGTCTCCGCTGCGCTGCGCCCGGGATGACCGGGGACGGGGCGAGAAGGCGCGGACTGAAAGGAACGGGACTGTGACGGCTCTACGCAATATCGATATCGACCTGCTGCGCTCGTTCGTGACGATCGCCGAGCTGCGCTCCTTCACCCGCGCCGCGGCCGCCCTCTCCCGCACGCAGTCGACGATCTCGACGCAGGTGCGCCGGCTCGAGGAGATCGCCGGCCAGACCCTGCTACAGCGCTCGCCGCAGGAGGTGCTGCTGACCCGCGCCGGCGAGGATTTCCTCGGCTATGCGCGCCGTATCGTCGCGCTGCATGACGAAGCGCTCGACGTCGTCCGCGCTCAGAGCGTGTCCGGCCGCGTCCGTCTTGCCGTGATGGACGACTACGCCACCATCGTCCTGCCGGAGACGCTGGCGCGCTTCGCCCGCTCGCATCCGGAAGTCGAGCTAGAGGTCACGACCGGCTTCACCCGCGACCTGATGAACGCCCTCGGCGAGGAGTTCGACCTCGTGCTCGCCACCCAGCGCGCCGGCGACGGGCGCGGCGAGGTGCTGCGCACCGAACGCACCGCCTGGGCGGCCTCAGACCGCCATGATGTCTCGCTCGCCGGGCCGCTGCCGCTCGCCTTGCTGAAGGCACCGAACATGTATCGCGAATGGGCGCTGGAGGCGCTGAACGAGGCCGGACTCGGCTGGCGCATCCTGTTTTCGAGTTCGAGCATCGGCGCCGTCGAGGCGATGGCGGCGGCCGGCGCGGCGCTGACCGTGGTCAAGGCCGGCACCGCCCGGCCCGGCCTGCGCCTGCTCGGCCGGGACGACGGACTGCCCGAACTGCCGGCCTCGGAGATCGCGCTGCATCTCGCGCCGGGGCGCCCCTCCGCCGCGGCGCGTGCGCTGAGCAGCTTCCTGGCCGAGACGCTACGGGAAGGTGCGCAGTCGTAGAGCATTCTCCGATCTAAGCACGACCGTCATTGCGAGGAGCAAAGCGACGAAGCAATCCAGG
>JAEXUU010000063.1 GCA_023452965.1 Pseudomonadota bacterium
GACTTCATCGGTGCGCGAGATCCTGTTGCCGCCGAAGAAGAGCGACGCCTACAAATTCATTCAGGAGGCGGTGACTAGCCATCCTGAACTCTATTTCGCGCGATTAGTAATTCTGGGGGAGGGGCGCTCGGAGGAGGTCGTCCTGCCCCGGATCGCCCGGGCGATCGATCCGGCCCTGGAGCTCGACCCGTCATTCGTGGCCTTTGTTCCGCTCGGCGGGCGGCATGTGAACCATTTCTGGCGGCTGTTGCATGGGTTGCAGATTCCCTACGCGACCCTGCTCGACTACGACCTCGGACGGCATGGCGGCGGGGCGTTGCGCCTTCGTTATGCGGTCGAGCAACTCCGTGAGTTGAACGTACAGGGGCTGAATCCGGAGGCGAGTGTCAAGGCATGGGCCGCTTATGCTCCGACGCTGCTGGTCGAAACGCGAAACTGGCTGGCGAGCCATCACAACGTGTTCTACTCAACCGAGCTGGACCTCGACATGATGATGCTGCAGGCTTTCCCGGCGGCCTATGGCGAGATAGCGGGCGTTGATGCCAGCGCGGTCACGGCCGAGGCCTACAAGACGTCGGTCTTCGGAGAAAAGGGTGCCGGCGTAGTCGCCTATTCGCTCGCCACCCCGCCGAGCGATCTTCAGCAGGCTCAGTACGCCGCCCTGTTCAAGGGCGGCAGTAAGCCGGTGTCTCACGTCGAAGCGCTGTCGCGCTTGGACGATGATGCGATCAGGACCGGCGCGCCGGCGCCGCTACAGGCATTGTTCGCTCGGTGTCGCGCGCTGCTGGTCCCGGTCGCCCGGACAGGAGGTGCCTGATGAGCCTTGTCGACCCGCAAGCCTGGACGCCGCCGGACGGCATGCAACTGGATGCCGAGACCTTGGCGGCGGTACGCGCTCCGGTGAGCGGGGTCATCGTGGCGGGACCGGGGGCTGGCAAGACCGAGCTCCTGGCCCAGCGCGCGACCTTTCTTCTAACGACTGGCGGCTGTCCGGCGCCGAAACGGATCCTCGCCATCAGCTTCAAACGCGACGCCGCCCGCAACCTGCATCAGCGCGTGGCCCTGCGGGCCGGCGAGGATTTGGCACGGCGTCTCGAAAGCTACACCTTCGACGCTTTCGCCAAGAGCCTGATCGATAGGTTTGGATCGACCCTGCCGGCTTGGTGCCGACCGGATCGCAACTACGACATCGCGTTTCCGAATTGGCGGGACTGGAACGAGTTCGCGAACCGGGTGCACGCGCAGGGGATCCGCCAGAACGGATCCCAGATCGACAAGGGACATGCAACCCTGACCGTCGAACCGGGGCCCTTGCCGCTCAACTATCAGCCTGAGTTGCTGGTGAACGCCTCAGGTGTGGCCTGGTGGAAGGAAAATCTCGAGGCAAGGCCGCCCCGCCTGACCTTCGGCATGATCGCAACGCTGGCGATGACGCTGCTGTCGCACAATCCTCAGGTCCGCGCAGCGCTCAGACACACCTATTCTCACGTCTTTTTGGACGAGTTCCAAGATACCACCAGTCTTCAGTACGGGGTGCTGAAGGCCGCCTTCCTAGGATCGGACGCGGTGATTACCGCGGTCGGGGACAGTAAACAGACAATAATGACTTTTGCCGGAGCCCGGGCTGGCATCTTCAGCGAGTTCGCGAGGGATTTTGATGCGGCACCGATCGCTCTGACCAGCAATTTTCGCTCCAACGTCCGTATCGTCGAGATCGTCAACGCCATGGCGCGGCAGTTGGAGAGCGACGCCGTGCTCGTCCGGTCCGCCCGAATGGCCGGGCCCTTGCCGGATCCGACGGACGGGCTCCTACAATACCGCGATGCGCAGCATGAGGCGGATGACCTCGCTTCGATCTTCGCAACCGAGATCCGCTCGGGCGAGCGCACGCCAGAGGATTACATGCTGCTGGTCCGGCAGAATGCGCAGAAGGTCGAGGAACAGCTTTCCGGCGCCTTTATCGCGGAGGGGCTGACGCTCAGGAACGAAGCCCGGTCGGGCGGGGCCATCCAGATTCAGGAGCTCATGACTGAGCCGCTAGCGGATCTGGTTGTCGGCGTCATCCAGATGGGGGCGGGCGATCGCGAGGGGGCACCTTTCCACCGGGTCCGAACGATGATCGGCGCGGTCTTCGGCGACGCTGATGACCGACCGGCGTCCGAGGCGCGGGTCGAACGAGCCGTGCGGGACGCGGTCGCACTAGTTCGCGCCAAGACCGGCGCAGCGCCTGACCCGCGGGATATTCCGGCTTTGGCTGCCGCGATCGCCGCCGTGTTCGGGGAGGCCGCGCTGGCCCAACTGAGCCCGGATTATGCAAGACCTGAGCGCTTCGCCGGAATCCACGCCGGAATGGTGGCCTATCTTCAGGAGTGCGCCGCCGGAGCCCCCGACTGGACCACTCTGGTCCGACGCTTCAGGGGCGTCGGTCAGATCCGACTCATGACGATCCACAAGAGCAAGGGTCTCGAGGCGCACACTGTCGTGTTTCTCCGTCTGCAGGATAACGGCTTCAACGCCAATTCGGACATGGCCGACGAAGCGCTGACCTTCTTCGTAGCGGCGTCCAGGGCAAGAGAGCGCTTCTTCATCACGACGACGAGCGCTCAGCGGACGCGGGTGCAAAAGCTCTGGGACATGGTGGCCGCAGCCGGCATCCAGGACAGGCCTAGATCGTAGATGCGCCCACACAGCCGCCAAGGTCTAGGCGGGTTAGAATACCGAGAGCGGCGGAGGTAAACCACCCACTCGGAGTATCCGCGCGACATGCTGCGAGCTTTAACGCTATCGCAGAGGATCGAGATGGACCCTGGGACCTCCAGTGGGTCAAAAGCAACCCGGTTAATTGGCTTCCCGCACGTCCGCTTCTCGGTGTGCAGCCAATGTCCGCAGATGGCGCTTCCGCGACTCCTGGCGGCAACCGCCGCCGCTAACTCTCGGTGGCGGCTAGTCTGCTATCGGATCGAAAGCTATCTTCGCTCAGAAGTTAGCTGCCAGATTTCGTTGGCTCATAAAGCTGGGCTATGCTGCCAACCAACGGGTCTGCTGGAACCTGACAGCGGGATCAAAACCTACAACTTATAAGCCGCGCGACGCGAGCGTTGCTAGCGCTGCCGTATGGGGGGGGGGGCATCGGCATTCCGTGATGCTCTGATGCTCCTCCCACATAGCCAAGAAATTTTTCCGTTCTGGCGGTCGGGACGGTTCAAAGTCTACGGCCT
>JAEXUU010000149.1 GCA_023452965.1 Pseudomonadota bacterium
AGCCGGTGGCGAGCGAACTACGGTGTTTCGGCGCGCGAACTGCGTCATCCGCGAAGCAGGTCCGTGGTCGGCATCAGTTCTTGCGCTGCTACGGCATCTGGAGGAGGTCGGCTTCGAAGGTGCGCCGCGCCTGGTCGGCAGCGGCTTCGACGAGCGGGGCCGCGAGGTCCTGACCTATGTCGAGGGCGATATCATCAACCCCGCGCCCTGGTCGGATGAGGGGATGCACGAGCTGGGCGGCCTGTTGCGGCGCTTGCACGAGGCGACGGCGAGCTTTAGCCCGACGGCCGCGATGACCTGGCGACCCTGGTTCGGCCGCGACATCGGTACGCCGGACATCATCGGCCATTGCGATGCCGCGCCGTGGAACGTCGTGTCCAGGCAGGGCAGGCCGGTGGCCTTGATCGACTGGGAGGCCGCAGGGCCGGTCGACCGGCTGACGGAACTGGCCATGGTCGCTTGGAACAATGCCCAGCTCTATGACGATGTTGTTGCGGAGATGAATGGGCTGACGGAAGCCGGGAAGCGCTTGCGTCAGGTCCGGATTCTTTGCGACGGCTACGAGCTCGCCGCTGCCGAGCGGGAACGGCTCGGCTATCGAATCCTCGAATTCGTGGCGGCGAGCACTGCGAACGAGGTGATCGAGCAAGGGATAACACCCGAAACCGAGCATCTGCCGCGCGCCTGGGGGATCGCCTGGCAGGCACGCAGCGTCGCGTGGCTGTTTCGCCATCGCTGGCAGCTCGAGGCGACCCTGCGTTGAGGCCGGCGGGCGGTCACAGCGCCCGCAACACGAGATAGCAACCCAGCGCCAGCAGCCCGGCGAAGAAGCAGAGCTTGAAGGTCGCGGCCGAGATCCGCTGCCGGATCGCCTGGCCGACGCCCATTCCCGCCAGCGCCGGCAGCAGCGCCAGCAGCGAGGCGCCGGCGACGGTCCAGTCGAGCGCGCCGGCGCCGACCAGCCCGAAGGCGAGGGCGACCGTCGAGACGATGAAGGAGAGGCCCAGCGCCTGCACCAGCTCCTCCTTCTCGAAGCCGAGCGACTGCAGATAGGGCACGGCGGGCAGCACGAAGACGCCGGTCGCCGCGGTTGAGACGCCGGTCAGCACGCCGACGACCGGCCCGAGCCAGCCTTCGTGAGCGGCTGGCACCCGCAGCTTCGCCGCCTTCAGCCCGACCAGCGCATAGAGCACGAGCGCAACCCCGAGCCAGAGCGTCGCCGAGCCGTCCTTGGCCTTTTCCAGCCGGCCGGCGCCGGCCCAGGTGCCGAGGCAGGTGCCGGCGAGCATCGGCCAGAGTCGAAGCGCGATCGCCTTGAGCTTTGGCCCGGAAAGCTGCCAGCTATTGGTCACCAGATTGGGGATCACCAGCAGCGCCGCCGCCTGTGCCGGCGCCATCACCACGCCGAGAATGCCGACCGCGATGGTCGGCAGGCCCAGCCCGATCACGCCCTTGACGAAGCCGGCGACCACGAAGGTCGCGGCGATGAAGAGAAGCAGCGTCGTCTGGTCCATGTGTCGGCCGGCCCTGTCAGTCGGTTGCCATGAGTGGCTTGTGGCAGTCCTGCCGCGCCCTGTCGCGCCCCGATACTACGGTCGCGGCCGTAGTGTCGTTGCTTGCCTGCGGCCCCGTGCAGGTGATGATGCGCGAGCAAGGGGAGGCTCGACCCATGGCCATGAACGGACCCTATCTCGCGGAGATCGCGCATCTGATCGGCGATCCCGCCCGCGCCAACATGCTGCACGCGCTGATGGATGGTCGTGCGCTCACCGCCAAGGAGCTCGCCTTCCTTGCCGGCGTCGCGCCGCAGACGGCGAGCGGCCATCTTTCCAAGCTGCTGCAGGGTGGATTGCTCGGCCTCGCCGTGCAGGGGCGCCACCGCTATTACCGTCTCGCTGGGCCGGATGTCGCCGCGACCCTGGAGGGGCTGATGGTGCTCTCCAGCGGCCAGCCGACCAGTCGGCGCCTGCCTTCGCGCGTCGGGGCCGATCTCGCCGAGGCGCGCACCTGCTATGATCACTTCGCCGGCCGGCTCGGCACCGCCATTCATGACGCGCTGGTCGCTGGCGGGCATCTCTCGGTTTCGGAAGGCGGCTATGGCCTGACCCGTTCCGGCGTCGCGATCTTCGCCGGCCTCGGCATCGACCTTGCCGCCGCGCAAAAAAGCCGCCGTGCGCCCTTGCGCCCCTGCCTCGACTGGAGCGAGCGCCGCCCGCATCTCGCCGGCTCGCTCGCCGCCGCGCTCGCCTGCCGCTGCTTCGAGGCCGGCTGGGTGCGGCGGATCAAGGACAGCCGCGCCGTGCAGCTGACCGATGCCGGGCGCGAGGCGCTGGAGGCAGGCCTGCCCGGCTTTCGTTGCGACGCGCCGGAGCAGCCTATGCCCGTTGTTCGAGCGCCTGCGACAGCTTGCGCTTGACCTCCTCCTTAACCGGCGCGGCGGCGTCGAGGATGGCCTGCGTCTTGAAGAAGTCGAGTGCGCCGAAACCGTCGCCGCCGGCCCGGATCAGGATGTCGGGCGGCTGGCGTTCGACCATGCGCTGGACGAGGGCGCGGGTCAGGATCTGCGAGACGCCGACGAGGGCTTCGAGCGGTTCGGGCACGCGGCTGTCGCTGACCATGGCCGGCGCGCTGGTGTCGATGGCGAGCACGATGCGGTGCGGCGCGAGCAGCCGGTCATAGGGCAGGGGATTGACCGCCCCGCCATCGATCAGCACCCGCCCACCGATCGTCACCGGCCGGATCAGGCCGGGGATGGCCAGCGAGGCGGCGACCGCCGGCGTCAGCGGGCCATTTCCGAGCACGACCTCCTCATGCAGATGGTAATCGGTCGCGACCGAGAGGAAGGGGATGCCGAGCTCCTCGAAGCGGTCCGGCACCTTTTCCGGCCAGAACAGGTCGAGCAGGCGCTCGCCATCGAGCAGCACCGGATTGCCGAAGCCGCGCCAGAGATCGGCGAACTTGCCGACCCGGGCATCGAGCAGCCGGGTGACCACCTTTGCGCGGTCGCGGAAGGTCTTCTCGACATGCAAGCGCAGCTCACTACCCGAGAGCCCCGCGGCATAGGCTGCGCCGATGATCGCGCCCATCGAGGAGCCGGCGATCAAAGCGGGCCTGATCCCGAGCTCGTCGAGCGCTTCGAGCACAGGAATATGGCTGAGCCCGCGCGCCCCGCCGGAGCCGAGCACGAGGACGAGCTCCGGCGGGCTCGCCGGGGCGGGAGAAGGCGAGGCGGTCATGCCGCGGGCCGGGCCAGGAACGGCTTCAGGGCCGCCAGGGTGGCCTGCGGGTTTTCCTCAGGCAGGAAGTGGCCGCTGGCGATGGCCTGGCCCTCGGCCTGGGGCGCGAAGGTTTGCCGCCAGATCTCGAGCGGACTTGCACCCTTGGCTGGAATGCCGCCATCGCCCCACAGCGCCAGCACCGGGCAGAGGATCTTTTTGCCGGCCGCAAGGTCGGCCTTGTCCTGGGCGAGATCGGTGGTGGCGCCGGCGCGGTAATCCTCGCAGGCGGCGTGAATGCGCGAGGGATCGTTGAAGGATTCCGTATAGGAGGCGAGCGCCAGCGGATGGAAGGCCTTCAGCTCCTTGGCCCGTGTCCAGCTCGCGATCGTATGGTCGAGCCAGCCGGCCGGATCGCCCTTGATCAGGTTTTCCGGCACCGGCTCGGGCTGCGCCAGGAAGGTCCAGTGATAGACGTGCATGGCGCGCGCTGCGTTCATGCCTTCCCACATCGAGAGCGTCGGCAGGATGTCGAGCAAAGCGAGCCGCTCGACCCGGCCGGGATGGTCGAGCGCCAGGCGATAGGCGACGCGGGCGCCGCGATCATGGCCGACGACCGCGCAGCGGACATGGCCGAGCGCGTCCATCACCGCGACGATGTCCTCGCCCATGCCCCGCTTGGAATAGAGCGCCGTGCCACCGTCGCCATGCGGCGCGGCCGACCAGCCATAGCCGCGCAGGTCCGGGCAGATCACGGTGTGGCTCTTCGCCAGTTCCGGCGCGATCATGTGCCATTCAGCGTGGGTTTGCGGGAAGCCGTGGATCAGCACCAGCGGCGGGCCTTCGCCGCCGACGCGGACGAAGATCTTGCCGACCGGGCCGTTGATCCAGTGCGAGGTGAAGCCGGGGAAGAGCGAGTCGATATTGGTCATGGCGCGTCCTCCGCAGGCCCGGCAGCCGAGAACATTCGGCCGTCACAGCCTATCTAGGCCGCGTGCCCGGTTCTGTCAGCCTTCGCGCTCGCGCTTCACCGCCTGCCAGCCGATGTCGCGGCGGCAGAAGCCGCCCGGCCAGTCGATCAGGTCGACCGCCGCATAGGCCTTCGCCTGCGCCTCGCTGACGGTCTTGCCGAGGGCGACGACATTGAGCACGCGTCCGCCATTGGCGACGAGATCGCCATTCTTGAGTTTCGTGCCGGCGTGGAAGACGAGGACCTCATCCAGCGCCTCGGCCTTCTCGACGTCGCGGATGACGCTGCCGGTCTCCGGCTTGGCGGGATAGCCTTTGGCCGCGAGCACCACGGTCAGCGCCGCCTCGTCGCGCCAGCGCAGATCGACCTGGTCGAGCACGCCGTCGCAGGCGGCGAGCAGCGCCGGCACGATGTCGCTCTTCAGGCGCGGCATCAGCACCTCGCATTCGGGATCGCCGAAGCGTGTGTTGTACTCGATCAGCTTCGGCCCCTGCGCCGTGATCATCAGCCCGGCGAAGAGCACGCCCTGGAACGGCGTGTCGCGCTTCGCCATGCCGGCCAGTGTCGGCCGGATGATCTCGGCCATGACGCGCTCGGTCAGAGCGGGCGTCATCACGGGGGCCGGCGAATAGGCGCCCATGCCGCCGGTATTCGGGCCGGTATCGCCGTCGCCGACGCGCTTGTGGTCCTGCGCCGAAGCCAGCGCCAGCGCATGCTTGCCGTCGCAGAGCGCGAAGAAGCTGGCTTCCTCGCCGATCATCCATTCCT
>JAEXUU010000846.1 GCA_023452965.1 Pseudomonadota bacterium
GGACAATTGGCTTCGATCGGGGCGCTCCAAAAACCTCTCCAATTCGGCCTTTTGCATCCGACACAAGGCGCTCGATCGCGTGGGCTTGATTTGGCTCCAGAGCGTCTGATGCGACCAAGGTTCCGTCATTCAGGCGCGTCGATGGTATGGCATCCAACGCAGCGCACACCGCCGCGCTAGGATTTGCTGCAGCGTATCCCACCACGGCAAACCCAAAAACGGCCACGAAAACTGCCAGAACCCGTGAAATCCTGAAGCGCAAGGCCATCTCCCATATGTGAAACCGGCACCGATCTCAGCCGCCGGGATGGACCGTGTCGCGACAATCACGATCAAAGCGACAGAAGATCATCCGACTTCTTTGACGCCACAGAATGGGTCTTTTCGCGGCAATGGCAACGTCTGCAACGGGTCGGAAGCGGTCTCTGCGCGGCTTTTGAGCCTGCTTGATTTTATAGGGCTGTGCGCCGCCTCCGCACGATCCATATCGGCAATCGGGTCAGAGCAACTCCAATCAGACAGGCAGCGGCGTTGGCTAAGCCGCCAGCTATCCATCCCCCAAGCGCTTCCCGCCACATACCTGTTGTCAAGAACACGAGAGCGATGCTGCTTAGGATGCGGGTCCCCATGGGAAGGCGACCCAGCACCAAGCCTCCAATGAACGGTAGAACCCAAAACGAGTGCAGCCCGGCAGCGTGAAGGGAAAGCGTCAGCGCGAAATAGACGGGAAGACCGACTGCAAGGCAGATCAACACCACCGCGAAGCCGAACGATCTGCGCATCCCCGTAGTCTACTCGTGATCAACAGCCTCGGAGGACTAGCGAATTATGTCCTCGCCCGCTTGATGATTACCCGGCGTTGCGAGAGGTCCGCAACGGGTTGAAAGCAGAACCTCTGCGGCACAATCCGGTTCATGCCGTCCCCCGCCGATCGCTGACATCGACGCACTGACCGACGGCCGACCCGGCGGGCGAGCACGGAGAGCGGCGCCTTTCGCGGTCAGCTCGCTTTAGCCGGGCTCATCTGTGGAACAGGGGCATTGGAATTGGCCCCGCGCGAGGATCGGGCTCGGGCGCGAAGATTGCGACGGCCTGGGGATGGACCTTGAAATGGGCGGGCGTCGCGGTGACGATCTCGCCATCGGTGTTCACTGGCATCGGCCGCTTGGTCAGGATGTCGAACTCGACGCAGCGCGCGGTGCGCACTTCCTGCCAGGCTCCGTGCGTGCCGGACCTGAACGACCGCAGCATCAGCGCCAGCTTCCAGAGGTTCTTGAGTTCGAGGCTGTAGAGATCGAGATGGCCGTCATCGATCTCGGCGTCGTCCCGAACGATGTTTCCGCCGCCATAATGCCTGCCGTTGCCGATCGCGATCTGGAAGGTGTCGACCTCGGTCGTCCGGCCCTTCTCGGTGATCGTGGCGTGAAAGCGCGAGGCCTTCGTCAGCACCTTGGAGGCGGCGAGCGCATAGCCCAGGCGCCCGAAGCGCTTCTTCAGCGTCGGATCGAGCCCCTGCGCGAGTTCGCTGCTCAGGCCGATGCTGGCGACGTTGAAGAAGGCATGGCCGTTGACCGTGCCCATGTCGATGCGGCGCGTCTGCCCCGCGGCGATCACCCGGGCCGCGGCGGTCAGATCCATCGGGATCGCGAGGGTCCGCGCGAGGTCGTTCGCCGTCCCCATCGGCATGATGCCGAGCGGCAGGCCGCTTTCCATCGCGGCCATCGCGCCGGAGGAGATCGAGCCGTCGCCGCCGCAGATGACGATCAGGTCGGCGATGCTGCGCAGCCGCACGATGTCGCGTGCGATCTCCGGCAGGGCCTCGAAGGTCTCGATCGTGACGTCGATCCCGGCGTGCTCCAGTTGCCGAAAGGGACCGTCGAGCGATTCCTGCCCGCGCCGCGCCTTCGGGTTGCGCAGAACAAGGGCGCGTTTGCGATCAGGCTGCTTCATCGGGACCGTTCTCGTGGCGGGATAGCCGGGCTCACTTGGGAGCGCAGGCACGCGGATTCAATCGCCACGGGGGCGTGTGCGCGCCTGCTTGCGCCGGCGGTCGCAGGTTCTGGGGCCGGTAGGGCGCTGCCTCACGCCTCGATGTCGGTGATGGAAGCAGAGGTTCCGCGCGCTTGCCGTAGGGGCCCCGCCGACTGGCGGACCATGTCCGAGATCTCGATGAGCTGCCGGGCCAGCGGGCTGGTCTTGCGCCAGACCATGCCGATGGTCCGCGACGGTTCCTGCGTCGTGAAATGGGTGACCGAGACCGAGGCCGAGCGTGTCTCGACCGCAACCGCCATTTCCGGGATCAGCGTGATCCCGAGGCCGGCATCGACCATCTGCACCAGCGTCGACAGGGAGCTGGCATCCAGAAGGTCGCGCGATGCGACCGCACGTGGCTTCGCATTGCAGAAGGAAAGCGCCTGCTCGCGAAAGCAGTGTCCCTCTTCCAGCAAGAGCAGCCGCATTTCGCTCAGGGCCTCGCGATCCGGGGCGGGTTTGCCTTCGTCCTCCCTCGGCCGCACCAGGACGAAGCGCTCGGTGAACAAGGCGACCTCGGTCAGCGAGGGTTCGGAGACGGGCAGGGCAAGGATCGCCATGTCCAGCCGGCCCTCGTTCAGCTCCTGGACCAGCTTCGGTGTCAGCGTCTCGCGCACATTGAGGTCGAGCCCGCCATGCAGCCTGGTGAGGTCGCCGATCAGGCTCGGCAGCAGATAGGGCGCCACCGTCGGGATCACCCCGATGCGCAGGCGCGTGACCTGCCCATCCCGCGAGGCATGCGCATAGCCTTCCAGCTCGTCGAGCGCGCGCAGGATATCCCTGGCCCGGGTCGCGATCTCCTCGCCGAAGCTGGTCAACCGCACCTGGCGCCTGTCCCTCTCGAACAGATTGGCGCCCAGCTCCTGCTCCAGCGCCTTGATCTGCTGCGACAAGGCCGGCTGCGAGATCGCGCAGGCCTCCGCAGCCCGGCCGAAATGGCTGTGACGCGCCAGGGCTTCGAGATAGCGGAGCTGCTTGAAAGTCAGATTTGTCATAATTGCAACTTATCGTCGCAATCAGAAAATCGAAATTAAAATAATGAAATGGCTTTGCTAAGACGCAATCCAGCAGCCAGCCCTGCAAGCTCGGAGAGAGAGATGAACGCGAAGACTGAGGACAGCACGGGCAAGTGCCCCGTCGCCCACGGTGGCGGCGCCCGTCAGAACCGCGACTGGTGGCCGAGCCAGCTGCCTGTCGACCTCCTGAACCAGCATTCGGCCAAGTCCGACCCGCTGGACCAGGCCTTCAATTACCGCGAGGCGTTCAAGAAGCTCGACTATGAGGCGCTGAAGAACGACCTGCGCAAGCTGATGACCGACTCGCAGGACTGGTGGCCTGCGGATTTCGGGCATTACGGCCCGCAATTCGTGCGCATGTCCTGGCATGCGGCCGGCACCTACCGCCTCGCCGACGGCCGTGGCGGCGGCGGCCGTGGCCCGCAGCGCTTCGCCCCGCTCAACAGCTGGCCGGACAATGTCAACATCGACAAGTCGCGCCGCCTGCTCTGGCCGATCAAGCAGAAATACGGCCAGCAGATCTCCTGGGCCGATCTGATGATCCTTACCGGCAACGTCGCGCTGGAGGTCATGGGCTTCCGTACCTTCGGCTTCGCCGGCGGCCGCGAGGACAGCTGGGAGCCCGACCACGACGTCAACTGGGGCGCCGAAACGGCGTGGCTGACCCATCGTCCGCTCGACAAGTTCGACGCGCCGCTGAGCGCCACCGAAATGGGCCTGATCTACGTCAATCCGGAAGGGCCGGGCGCCAATGGCGATCCGATCTCGGCGGCGCATTTCATCCGCGAGACCTTCGCCCGCATGGCGATGAACGACGAGGAGACCGTCGCGCTGATCGGCGGCGGCCACACCTTCGGCAAGACCCATGGCGCGGCACCGGAATCGCATAAGGGCCCGGATCCGGAAGGCGCCGAGCTCGAGGCGCAGGGCCTCGGCTGGG
>JAEXUU010000346.1 GCA_023452965.1 Pseudomonadota bacterium
GGTTGCATCTGCTGCACGGTGCGCGGCGACCTGATCCGCATCCTCGACGGGCTGATGAAGCGCAAGGGCAAGTTCGACGCGATCATCGTCGAGACCACCGGCCTCGCCGACCCCGCGCCGGTCGCCCAGACCTTCTTCGTCGACCAGGATGTCGGCGACGCGACCAAGCTCGACGCGGTCGTCACCGTGACCGACGCCAAGTGGCTGAAGGACCGGCTCAAGGATGCGCCCGAGGCGAAGAACCAGATCGCCTTCGCCGACGTGATCATCCTCAACAAGACCGACCTCGTCACCGAGGCGGAGCTGGCCGAGGTCGAGAGCGCGATCCGCGCGATCAACCCCTACGCCAAGCTGCACAAGACGACGCGTTGCGAACTGCCGATCGAGAACCTTCTCGACCGCAACGCGTTCGATCTCGACCGCATCCTCGACATCGAGCCCGACTTCCTCGAGGCCGGACACCACCACCACCATGCGGACGACGTCCGCTCCATGTCCTTCACCATTCCCGGCGATGTCGACCCCGACAAGTTCATGCCGTGGATCAACGATCTCAGCCAGGCGCAGGGGCCGAACATCCTGCGCTCCAAGGGCATCCTCGCCTTCAAGGGCGAGCCGCGGCGCTTCGTCTTCCAGGGCGTGCACATGATCCTAGACGGTGACCTGCAGCGCGACTGGAAGGACGGCGAGGCACGGCAGTCACGGCTGGTCTTCATCGGCCGCGATCTCGACGAGAAGGCTTTGCGCGAGGGGTTTCTGGCCTGCGCGGCCTGAGTGCGCCTGCCGACACGCCATACATCCCGCCGTCATCGCGGAGCGACCTGCGGTCGTCCGGGATGACGGCGGAGGTTGGCTGATCTACTCGGATAGTGGTTCCCCTCGCCCGAGATTTTGCTAGACCGCGACCATGGACACCATCAGCAAACCCGTCTCGCTGCGCGAGCATGTCGTTCCCGTCGAAGGCGGCGAGCATGTCGTCGCCGTCGCCTGGCTGAAGCAGACCCTGGCGCTGGCGCTCGCCGATGGGCGGGTGCTGCGTTGGCGCGACGGCGCGGTCGATAGCGTCGCCGCGCATCGCGGCGGCATCCTCAGCGCCTGCTCGGATGCAGAGCGCCTGATCAGCGGCGGTGACGACGGCCGCGTGGTCGCGACGGCTGGCGAAGGCGAGCCGACGGAGATCGCCGCAGATCCGAAGCGGCGCTGGGTCGACGCGGTGACGCTGTCGAGCTCCGGCAGCATCGCCTGGAATGTGGGCCGCTCGGTCCATGCCCGCGACGACAAGGGCAAGGTCAAGTCGCTCGACGTCGCCTCGACGCCGCAAGGCGTGGTCTTCGCGCCGAAGGGCTACCGGCTCGCCATCGCCCAGATGAACGGGGTGTCGCTCTGGTATCCGAACACCGAGGCGAAGCCGGAATTCCTGGAATGGAAGGGCTCGCATCTCGACGTCACCTGGTCGCCGGACGGGCGCTTCGTCGTCACCTCGATGCAGGAGAACGCCCTGCATGGCTGGCGGCTCGGCGACAAGCCGACCCATATGCGCATGACCGGCTATCCGGCGAAGCCGCGCTCGCTGTCCTGGTCGCATGACGGGCTCTGGCTCGCCTCGAGCGGGGCGGATGCCGCGATCGTCTGGCCTTTCCAGGGCGAGGGGCCGACCGGTAAGGCGCCGCGCGAATGCGGCGCCCGCCATGCCAAGGTCACCCGCGTCGCCTTCCATCCGAAGGCGCTGGTACTCGCGGTCGGCTATGATGATGGCTGCATCCTGATGATCCGTCTGGTCGACGGCTCGGAGCTGCTGGTCCGCGCGGCGCAGCGCGGCAGCGGCATCACCGCCTTCGCCTGGGACAAGGCCGGCAAGCGGCTCGCCTTCGGCGCCGAGGACGGGGCGGCGGGCGTCCTGACCCTGCCGGGCTGAGCGCGATGCGCTTCGGCCTGTTCGGCAGGGGCAAGCGCGAGGCCGGCGGCACAGATGCCGCGGCCGAGGTGAAGCGACAGGTGCGCGCGCTGCTCGCCCTGCCGGAGAATGCGGTGATCGCCGTCAACGAGATCCTCTGCGCCGATCCGGCCTGCCCGGGGACGGAGACGGTGATCCTGGTGATGAATCCCGGCGAGAAGACGAAGGCCTTCAAGGTTCAGAGCGCCCTGGCGGAGCTGACGCCGGAGGCATTGGCGCAGGCGCTGGCGCCCTGAAGCTCCCGCGACATTCGCTTTATCGGGCGCGGGTGATAGGTTACATGTAACTATCGCGGAGGCTCTTATGGCCGCTCCATCCAGCGTGAACAACTCGCAGCGCAAGGTCAGGCAGCATCGCGAAAGGCTGCGGGCGCAGGGGTTGCGTCCAATCCAGATCTGGGTTCCGGACGTGCGGGCAGCCTCTTTCAAGGCTCAGGCGCACACGCAATCCCTCGCTGTGGCTGCTGGCAGCCAGGCCGAAGCGGACCAATCCTTCATCGATGCGGTGTCGGAATGGGGCGATGAATGAGGCGTGGCCAGATCTGGACCGTATCGGGCGGACAGGATTACGTTGGAAAACCGCGACCCGTGGTCATCCTGCAGGAAGACAGCTTCGACGCCACGGCCTCGATCACCATCTGCGCCTTCACGACCGACGAGACTGAGGCGCCACTGTTTCGCCTGTTGGTGCAACCGAATGAGCGCAACGGGCTCCGCTCCGCGTGCCGACTCATGGTCGACAAGATTACCACGGTGCCGAAAGCGAAGCTCGGCGCGCAGATCGGACAGTTGAGCGACGAGGATATGCTACGCCTCAATCAGGCGGTGACGGTCTTTCTCGGACTGGCAGGCCCGGTTCGGAGGCGGCACGGGCCGTCGTCCGACGAATGAGACCGTTGTTCCCCGACATGCTCTGTCAGCAGTGCCTGTGGCAGCACCTTAACCTTCGCGTGCCGCCTCGCTAGCTTGCGGCAAATGGCGACGCGACCCCGCAAGATTCCGGCACTGGGCAAGGCCCAGGCCCGCAGCATCTGGCTCAGGGCCCAGCGCCTAGACAGGGCCGAGCCCTTCGGTGCCGGTCCTGCGGCGACAGAGGCCGCAGTCGCGCATCTCGGCTATGTCCAGATCGACACGATCAACGTGATCGAGCGCTGCCATCACCACATCCTCTACAGCCGGATTCCCGCCTATCGCCGGGCCGACCTCGTGCAGGCGCAATCGGCCGACAAGGCGGTGTTCGAGTACTGGACGCATGCGCTGTCCTATGTGCCGGCTGCGGATATCCGCTATTTCCTGCCGGCGATGAAGGCGCACAGGGCAGAGCCGAAACGCTGGTCCTCGGTCGGCGGAAGCGAGGAAGCCCGCAAGCTGCTCGCGCGCATCCGCAAGGAGGGCGCGCTCACCATCCGCGACATCGACACCGACGTCCTGGTCGAGAAGACGCATCTCTGGGCCAGCAAGAAGCCCTCGAAGGGCCTGCTGGAGCGGGCCTTCTACGATGGCGAGCTCGTCATCTCCGCCCGCTCGGGCATGCTCAAGACCTATGAGCTGATGGACCGGCATTTCGGCTGGGAGAAGCGGCCGACGCCGGCCTCCGAGCGGCAGGTCGTCGCCTACAAGCTCGACCGGGCCCTGCGCGCGCAGGGCGTCGTCAGCCTCGATTCGATCTGCCATCTCGACGCGCCCAGCAAGAAGGCCGTGGCCGAGCTCATCGCCGCCAGGGTGAAGCGCAGGCAATTGGTCGAGGTCAGGATCGAGGGAGCCTCGACCTCGCCGCATTGGGCGGCGCCGGAGGTTCTGGAACCGGCGGCGCCGGCGGGCGAGGAGCTCGTCCATATCCTGTCGCCCTTCGACCCGCTGATCATCCAGCGCAAGCGGCTGAAGCTGTTCTTCGGCTACGACCACCTGTTCGAGGCCTATCTGCCGAAGGAGAAGCGCGCCTTCGGCTATTTCGGCCTGCCGGTGCTGGAGGGAGACCGGATCGTCGCCGTCGCCGACCTCAAGGCCGACCGGGCCGGACGCAAGCTCTTGATCCAGCAATGGACCTGGCTCGAGCCGGCGCCCTCGGCGGAGCTGCGCCGGCGGGTCGATGCGGAGATGGAGCGGTTCGAGCTTTTCCAGCTCGGCTGAAGCCCTGCAGGGCGCGGGTCAGTTCGGCCTCGGCCAGCGGAAATCATCGGCGCGGCCCGGCTTCGGCTCCGGCGCGACGCCATCTCCGAAGATCCGGTCGAGCTGGGTCGCGGTATCGCCTCGGCCGCGTGCGTCCTGGATCGAGGCCAGCAGCGCGGATTCGCCGACCGCCGGTGGCGCGCCGGTCAAGGGCAGGATCGGACCCGCGAGCGGCCGCACGGGGATGACCGGGACGAGCGCGAGATCGTCCGTCCGGCCGCTGACCATGCGGTCGATCAGGCGCTCGATGGCGCCCGGCTGCTGCTCCGGTGGTACCGGTCCAGCGGTCCCGGGATCGGAGGGCAGGGCGATGACGTTCTCGCTCGGCGTATGGTCGAGGATGCGGCGGATCAGGACGTCGACGAAATGGGCGGCCTTGCGGGCGCCGGCCTTGGTGAAGTGCACGCCGTCGCCGAGGCGCAGCCTGGTGGTCTGGCCGTCCACGTCCGGACCCATCGCGCTGTAGCGGTTCTCGGCGTCGAGATAGGGCGTCCAGAGATCGACGAACTGCCCGCCGGAGGCCTCGACGCTCTTGCGGAAGACGTCGTTCAGCACGGTGAGGTCGGTCGAGAGCCGGGTATTCTGCATCGGCGGCGCGCCGGCCCAGATCAGCGGCACCCGCCTTGCCGCGAAGGCCGCCGTTATCGCCTCGACGCGGGAGCGGTAGATCTGCAGCCAACGCTCGCTCAGCGGCTCGTGGGTGATGTCGCCCTCGCGGATCGCCTGGCGGTCGTTGGGGCCCAGCGAGATGACGCCGACCATGATCTTGGGGTCGGCGGCGAGCAGCTCCACCACCGCCTTCGGCCAGTCGTAGAAATCGGTACGCACCAGGCCGCTATCGGCCTTGGCCTTGCGCTGCACGGCGACATCGGCCCGGTCGTTCAGGCTGTCGGCGAGGCCGATGGCGATCTGGTCGGCGAGCGTGTCGCCG
>JAEXUU010000353.1 GCA_023452965.1 Pseudomonadota bacterium
GCGTCAGCGTGTCGGCCGGGAGCCCGTCGCGCCCGGCGCGGCCGATCTCCTGATAATAGGCCTCGATCGCGCCCGGCATGTCGGCATGGACGACGAAGCGGACATCGGGCTTGTTGATGCCCATGCCGAAGGCGATGGTGGCGCAGACGACGACGCCGTCCTCCTGCAGGAAGATGTCCTGGTTGCGGTTGCGCTCGGCCTGCTCCAGCCCGGCATGGTAGGCATAGGCCTTGTAGCCCTTCTCGCGCAGCCCTTCCGCCAGCCGCTCGGTACGCCCGCGCGACGAGCAGTAGACGATGCCCGAGCCGCCGCGATGAACCTTGAGGAAATCGGCGATCTGCCGGCGCGGCTGGTCCTTCGGCGCGAAGGCGAGCTTCAGGTTGGGCCGGTCGAAGGAATGCACCACCAGATGCGGCGGCTGCGGGAAGAGCTGCTGGGCGATGTCATCGCGCGTCTGGCGGTCGGCCGTCGCGGTCAGAGCCGTGACCGGGACGTTGCCGAGCGCCTCGCGGACCTTCGATAGCAGCCGGTATTCCGGCCGAAAGTCATGGCCCCATTGCGAGACGCAATGCGCCTCGTCGATGGCGAGCCGGGTGACGCCGAGCCGGCGCAGGCGTCCGACCAGTCCCTCTCCGGCGAGGCGCTCCGGCGAGACGAAGAGCAGGCGCAGTTCGCCGGCATTGAGCCGGTCCCAGGCCGTTGCCGCTTCTTCCTCGGTGTTCATCGAGTTGAGCGAGGCGGCGGCGACGCCAGCTCGGACCAACTGGCCGACCTGGTCGCGCATCAGCGCGATCAGCGGCGAGACGACCAGGGTCAGCCCGCCTGCAACCAGTGCCGGCAGCTGGTAGCACATCGACTTGCCCGAGCCGGTCGGCATCACCGCGAAGACGTCGCGGCCGGAGAGCGCGGCTTCGATCACCTCCCATTGCCCGGGGCGGAAATCGTCATAGCCGAACACCGACTTCAGGATCGCGCGGGCTTTTGATTCGCTGGGCGACGACATGGCCCGGATGTGCCGGATTTGGCGGCCGAAGGCCAGCCATGGCGCGAACTCATCCCCGACCGCGGCAAGGCTCGCTTGATCGCCGACCGGGGGCGCGCGACGCTGTTGGCCGCTGCGAGCCGTGCCGGGAGAGCCAGCCATGCGCCTTGCCTTCGCCTTGATCCCTTTGCTCGCGGCTGCGGCGGCCCATGCCCGCCCGCTCGAGCGCGAATTGCCGCCGCGCAAGAACGCCTGCTGGGAGCGCAGCTATGATGCGGCCCATCTCGCGACCCATCCGCGCCAGAAGGTCGCGAAAATCCGCCTGCTGCATTCGCCGGAGAATTGGCAGCCGGGAGAGGGCGGCAGCGTCTACGTCATGCTCCACATCAATCTGCGCGAGCGCGTGAAGCCCGGTCAGGCCTTCGACTATCAGCTCGGCGGCTTCTGCCGTGCCGCCGGGCAGGGCCTGCTCTGCCGGCCGGAATGGGATGCCGGCAGCTGGCGGATCGAGCGCGGGCCGAACGGGGCGCTCGATATCCGCAATGCCGGGATCACCGCCAATCCCGATCCCTATGACGCCGAGGAAATCGCCGACGGCGCGGCACGCATTCCGGCGAAGCCCGATGACGGGATCTGGCGGCTGTCACCGGCGGCCGGACCGTGCCGGCTGGAATAGCCCCTCTTCGTCCCGCCTTGCGGGTCAGGGATGCATCGCGGCGACCTTGATCAGCCGCGCGACGACCTTGTCGAGGAAGCCGGCGGTGCGCCGGTCGCTGAGCTCGCCATCCTCGCCATAGGCCTTGTCGGCGCCGGCGACGGCGAGCATTTCCGGCACGAGCAGCGCGCCGAAGCCGAGTTCGAGCACGGTGCGCAGCTGCGTCAGGCAGCGATAGGTGCCGAGCGAGCCGGCGGAAGCTCCGCCCAGCGCGACGACCTTGCCGCGCAGGCCCGGCCCGCCCGAACGGACGATGCTGATCCAGTCGAGCGCGTTCTTCAGCGCCGGGGGATAGCCGGCATTGTATTCCGGGCTGATGATGAAGAGCCCGTCATGCGCCTCGACCAGCGCGGCGAGCGCCTTCGCCTCCGCGGGCGGGTCGTTGTCGAAGGCGCGGGCGTCGATCAGCGGCAGCGGATAGTCGCCGAGCGAGATCTGCGTCACCTCGGCGCCGGCCGCTGCGAGCTTCTTGGCCACCAGGGTCGCGAGCCGCGTGTTCATCGAGCCCGGCCGCCAGGAGCCGGCGAAGACGAGGATTTTTGGCATGACGGGCTCCGGCAGAGGCGAAAGGGCAGGCGCGCGGGACGACACGGCTACCGTCAGCTTGCCCTCGCGATGCGATGGAAGGAAGACACAGGGCTCGCGAAGCCTCAGGGCTTGGCGCGGCGATAGACCCAGACGCGCGCCGGCGGGATGTTGCGCAGCACCCAGTCGGAGACCTGCGACTTCAGCCCCGAGCCCTTGCGGGTGATCGGCGAGACCATCGCATAGGTGAACTGGATGAAGGGCGCGCCGGGCTGGAGCACATTGTCGAAGGCGTCGTTGACCAGGGCCGAGCGCTCGGCCGGCGGCCGGTTGAACAGCGGCAGACTCGAGACGACCGCGCTTGCCTTCTCGCCGAGATGGCCTTCCAGCGTCTTCGACAGAGCGTAGGCGTCGCCCTCGACGATGGTAGCCCGCGGGAAGCGCCCGCGCAGCAGTTCGCAGAACTCGGGAGCGAACTCGACCAGCACCAGCCGGGACTCGTCGACGCCGCGGGCGATCAGTGCCTCGGTGACCGGTCCGGTGCCGGGGCCGATCTCGACCACCGGACCCTCGACCAGCGGATCGACATAGGAGGCCATGCGCTTGGCGAGAAAGGGGCTGGACGGCGCGACCGCGCCGGTGCGCCCAGGCGAATCGATCCAGGATTTCAGGAAGCGGGCATCGTCGCCGAACTTGGCGCGCGCCTCGTCGGCGGCCTTGCGCACCCGGGTCTTCAGCTTGCCGGCGGTGTTGCGGACCTCGTCCTCGACCTTGTAGCGGGCCGCTGCCACGCGCAGCCTGGCCTGGGCGACGCTGTCAGCCAGCTCGGCGGCGGTCAGGCGCACCTCATCCTCGAGCCGGGCTGCGACCGAGGACTGGCCGAGCCGCGTGGCAAGGGAAGCGTTGCGCGGCCGCGAGCCGGGAGCGGGGTGGACCATAGGACCTCTGAGCGGCGCGTCGCGACCCGCTGCAGCGGGACAGTGCGACAATGCGGTGACGTTACGCCGCTGTCATATGGGGTCAAGAG
>JAEXUU010000856.1 GCA_023452965.1 Pseudomonadota bacterium
TCGATGATCAGCTTGGCCTTGGTGGTGACGCGGGTGGCGCGCAGCGAATCCGCGGCCGCCTTGCCGCGCCCCTCGGCGATCGCCTCGGCGAAATTGGCGAAGAGCACGGTGAGCCAGAGCCAGGCGGCGATCTGGATGGCGCAGCCGGCGGGCTGTCCGCCGGCGACGGCGACCCCGGCCGAGCCCGTGGCCAGCATGGCGACGACCTCGGTGGCGAGGATCACCGGATTGCCGGCGAGCGCACGCGGGTCGAGCTTGGTGAAGGCGCTCTTCAGAGCCGTCACGATGACGCCCTGGTCGAATGCGCCGGACCTAGCGAGGGAAACACTCATGAATGCGTTCTTTCGTTGGCTCAGCGAGCGGCCGCAAGCACCTGGAAGTGCTCGACGATCGGCCCGAGCGCGAGCGCGGGGAAAAACTGGAGGCCGCCCAGGATCAGGATGATGCCGATCAGCAGGCCGACGAAGAGCGGGCTGTCGCTCGGCAGCGTGCCGGCGGTCGGCTTGAGCTTCGGCTTGGCTGCGATGGCCCCCGCCAGGGCGATCACCGGGACCATGTAGGCGAAACGGCCGAGCAACATGGCGATGCCGAGCGTGGTGTTCCACCAGGGTGCGTTGGCGGTCAGTCCAGCATAGGCCGAGCCGTTGTTCCCGGTCGCCGACGAGTAGGCGTAAAGGATCTCCGTGAGCCCGCGCGGTCCCTTGTTGAGCAGGCCTTCGAGCGCGACCGGCAGCACGGCGGCGATGGCCGAGAAACCGAGAATGGCGAGGGGCAGGATCAGCACCGCCAGCATGGCGAACTTGATCTCGCGCGCCTCGACCTTCTTGCCGAGATATTCCGGGGTGCGCCCGACCATCAGCCCGGCGACGAAGACCGAGAGCAGCGCCATCACCACCATGCCGTAGAGACCGGAGCCGGCACCGCCGGGGACGATTTCGCCGAGCTGCATCAGGAACATCGCGACGCCGCCGCCGAGCGGCATGAACGAACCGTGCATCGCGTTCACCGAGCCGTTCGCGGTGCCCGTGGTCTGGGCTGCCCATACGGAAGAAGCAGCGGCGCCGAAGCGCACCTCTTTGCCTTCCATGTTGGCCGGCGCGTCGGTGATGCCCGCCGCGACCATGGCCGGCTGCGGCGTCAGCGTCTCCGAGGCATAGATCGCCGCAGCGCCGAGGCTGAGGAGGATCACCATCGCCGCGATCAGCGCACGCGCCTCCTTGCGGGCGCCGGCGACGCGCCCGAAAGCAACGACGGTGGCGAAGGCGATCGCGTTCAGCGAGATCACCTCAATCAGGTTGGTCAATGGCGTCGGATTCTCGAACGGGTGCGCCGAGTTAACGTTGAACAGGCCCCCGCCATTGGTGCCCCACTGCTTGATCGCTTCCTGGCTGGCGACAGGAAAGAGCGCGATGATCTGGTCAGCGCCTTCGAGCGTCTTGGCCGTGACGTTGGCAAGCAGGCTCTGCGGCACGCCGGCGGCGACGAGTGCGAGCGCAGTAACGATCGAGACCGGCAGCAGCACGTAGAGCGTGCTGCGGGTCAGATCGACCCAGAAGTTGCCGAGCGTTTCGCCGCGATCGGCGGCAAAGGCGCGAGCCACGGCGGCGGCGACCGAGAGACCGACGGCGCCCGAGACGAAGTTCTGCACGGTCAGGCCCAGCATCTGGCTGAGGCTGCTCATCGTCGTCTCGCCTCCATAGGACTGCCAGTTCGTGTTGGTGACGAAGCTGACGGCGGTGTTGAAGGCGAGATGTGGCGACAGGCCGTCGAAGCCCTGCGGGTTCAACGGCAACTGCCCCTGCAGCCGCAGGAGCGCATAGAGCAGCACGAAGCCGGCCGCGCTGAAGGCGAGCACCGCCCCGGCATAGCCGAGCCAGCCTTGGCCCTTGCCTCGATCGATGCCTAGCGCGGCATAGAGCCCGGCCTCGGCCGGGCGTAGCACGGGGTCGAACCAGGTTCGTTCGCCCGCCCAGACGCGCGCCATGTAGATGCCGAGTGGCCAGCCCACGGCCACAGTCAACGCGATCGTAAAGACGATCTCGGCCCAGCCCCGCCATTCCATGCGAGGTCTCCTTTGTTCTCGAAGTTCAGAAGCGGTCGGGGCGCAGCAGCGCGGCGACCATGTAGACCGCGAGCCCGAGGGCCGCGGCGGCGTAGAGGATGGTGAGCGCCATGGTCGTCAGACCTTGCGCAGCAGCGCCGCATAGAGGCCGAAAAGCGCGAAGGCTCCGGTCCCAAGCGCGAAGAAAAAGATGTCGGCCATATCGGTCTCCAGCCTGTGTTTCAGACCGGAGATGTGGGGGCGGGCCGGGTAAGCGTTCGAGCGGGAAGGGCAGGGAGGGGCATAAGGGCGGCGTAAAGATCAGGATCCTTCCAAGGGAAGATCGAGATCGAGTTCGCCATAGCCCATGCCGTCGAGGAGGCTTCGCGTGCGGCGCAGGATGTCGTCCGGCGCACCAGGGACGGGATGGTCGAGCACAAGTGCGGCCAGAAGGTCCGGCGGCAAGTCAGAGGTGACCCCACCTAGGGACGCACCTCGGGCATCGAACACTGTCGCAACGGCCTGATCATGTCTGAAGTTGCAGCGCCAGATCTCCCAGCGGCGATCGCGGCTCCGGATATCGATCGAACTGATCGAGAGCGGTTCCTCCGACAACGATCGACGGTGGAGCGAAACCTCGGCGAGGCGCTCGATGCCGTAGAGCAGGAAACGCGAGTGATACCCGATCGGATCGGCGCCCGGCGACGTCTGATCGATCCAGCTCTGATGCGCACGCTGCGGGTCCACGATGCTGAGCAGGAGCATCCCGTCGTGCAGGCGCTGCGCCGCGATCAGTCGCTCATGGGCTCGGTAGGCCCGCTGCCCGGCCGCGATCGTCATGGGGTTCAGCAGAAGGGGACGGCCGCGGCGAAGGATGTACTCCTTGCTGAACTTTAGTTCGCCGGGCTGGTCGGGCAGCGGCGCCAACAGGCCGCCCGGTGTCGCAGGCCAGCTGCCCGCCTGGAATTGCGGCTCCGCCACGCTCTCGCGTTGATGCTCCGGCAACTCGGCGGGGAAGGGAGAGGGCTCCCAGATCGACGCGATCTTGAGCGCCTGGACTGTTCGTTCCTCCTGCTCGCGGAATTCAGCGCAGACCGCCTTGATGTCACGATCGAGAAGTTGCCGCTCCTCGGCGAGCCAGTGCCCCCAGATGGCGTCCCTTGCTTCGAGACGGTCAATGATTGCACTGGCCGTTTGGGGCCGCCCGGCCAACAACAAGGCGACGACGCACGAACATGCCTTTTCCCGATCGGCCTCCAACCGGCTGGCCAGCCCTTCCAGCGTGGTGATGGACCCAACATCGGCGAAGACGTCATGAAGCAGCGCATCTTGCAGCAATGGCATGAAATGGGCCGCAGTAACGTCCCAGAGAGATCCGTGGATCGTTTCCAGGCACCCGGTGGAATGCGGATGTCCGTAGAGCGGTTGGAGGTACGGCCAGATCCGGAAGCGAGTCCGTTCCCCTGTGCGATCAAACAATGCGCCGCGCAAAATGTGGCGGACCGGCCGGATGAGGAGGTGCCGACCGACAAGGATAAGGTCGTCCCGTTCGGCCAAGAGGCCTTTCAGATAGCGCCTGATGTCCGCCGGGCGCGTTCCTGGCTCAACTGGACCGCCCCTGACTGCCATCGCCTCGAGATGCTGCCTCGCATAGTCGACGGCTTTGCCGGCATCCTGCCACTTGCCTGATCCGTCTTCGAGCACGATGCCTTGCGTCAGCCTGGCCAAGGCCGCCGCGACGCAGAGGCCGACTATGGCTTCATCCTTATCGCTTGCCCAACGCAGGCTGACACGGCGTGAGAATGACTTACCAGTCTCTGGCGGCTCGAGGTCGCTGGCAGTGTCGGGACAGCTGCGGACATCGCACTCGCAGCCGGATTGCTGCCGCCGCAGCATCGCCGGCAGGAAGCCAGCATGCTCGGCGAGACAGCCGGCGCGGTATCGAAGCCTGACGGGGAAACCGAGGCGCTTCAACTCAGCGTTGATGCTCCCGACTGCTGGCAAGGCCGCATTGAAAAGCACATGCGCTTCACTCGCCATGGCGGCGGCCCTCCTCGGAGCCCGCCACAACCATAACGGGAACGCGGCGCAATGCACCGGCTCGATCGAGCCCGACGGCAGTCAGGCCGACCCGGTTCGGTAGATGAATGAAATCTACTAAAGCGCCCGAAGGCCGCCCTTGCCGATCAGCTCGAAGCTTCGAGCCCCGCCGTGGTGATGAAGGCCGAAATGGCGAGGCCAGCCCAGAAGAGCTCGTTGAGAATGCCCTGCAGGGGCACACCCCCCATGGTCACGGTTGAAAGGCCGCCGGCCAGGAACAGCGCCGAGACCGTAACAAGGCTGCTCATGATGTCCTCCCGCATTTTGGCTCCGAACGCGGCGGGAGCGATTCCGTTCCCTTGATTCGATGCGGTATCAAATCAGTTGTTTTGATAGGTTCTGTTGCAGCCTATGATTGCGGTGATGTGACAGCGCGCGAAGGGAACACCAGCATGACGCATCGCTTGGACGGCGGGTGTCATTGCGGCGCGATCGCGCTCGAATTGTCGCTCCCGCGTCCGCCCGAGGAGGAGGTCATCGGCGCCTGCCAGTGCTCCTTTTGCCGAAAGCACAATGCCCGGACGGTTTCGGACCCCAAGGCGCAGGCACTCCTGATCTTGCGTCAGCCCAGCCAGCTCCAGCGCTATCGCTTTGGTCTCGGCGCTTCCGAGGTGGTCCTCTGCCACCGATGCGGCGTCTACATCGCCATGCTGATGACCGAGGACGGCAAGGCCTGGACCACGATCAATATCGATGCGCTCGACGGGCGTGCTCGCTTCACCAGATCTGCCGAGCCGCGCGATTTCAGTGGCGAGGCGCTGGAGGAGCGGCGCGAACGCCGCAAGGCGCGCTGGACACCGACCGAGCTGGTCGGCTGGCCGGAGGAGAGCGGATAGGTCACCCGGTCGCGCAGACGCGCCTGAGCGCCTGCCATTCCGCATCGGTGAGGATCGGCGGCCCTGCATTCGTCGGCGTCGCCCGCCGCATCCGCTCCAGGCGCTCGCTGCTGACCGGGTGGCTGTCGATGATCGTCGTGCCGCCATCCTTGCCGGAGATGCGGACCAGGAGCTCGCCGAGGGGCGCCGGCGATCGGCCGAGCCGCGTCATCGCCCTGATCGCATAATCGTCGGCCGCCGTTTCGGCATCGCGCGAATGCGAAGCGTCGAGCAGCATGCGCGAGGCGAAGATCACGGCGCCGCTGCCGGTGATATCGCCGAAGAGCAAGCCGAACAGGAATGAGGTGCCACCAGTTCGGATGACGCTGCGCAATCCGTCGCGATGCTCGGCATGGCCGATCTCATGCGCGATCACCCCGGCTATCTCATCGGAGTTGCGCGCCCGGCTGAGCAACCCTTCGAACAGGTAGATCCGCCCGCCCGGCAAGGCGACCGCGTTCGGGACGGGCGAGGATAGTACCTGCGCTTCGAGCGGAATGGCGCTGTTGCCGGCCGTCCTCAGCGCCTTGACCATCTTTGTGAAGGCGCGCTGCCCCTCGGCTCCCGTGCAGCTCTTGCCGTCCATCAGCGCCCGCACCTGCTTGTCGACGGCGGCTCCGAGACGTTGTTCGGCCGAGGCCGGCACGAGCGCGGCGAGGCGATCGGCGACCAGGGGGATGCCATAATGCGTCATCAGCACGATGGACGCCGCGGCAGCAAGCGACCAGCCGACGATCCGCAGGGGCTGGCCGCTACCGCGATCCTGATCGAGGGCAGCGCAACGCGTGGTCAGCTGGCGCTGCGCGGCCTCGTCCGCGATTTCCAGCCGAGCCCGGGCCGCCGTCGCCGCCGATGTCAGCCGCAGGCCACGGCTGCCGTCGACGCGGCGGATGTCGGCATAGGACCAACTCGCCAACACGCTACCATGCTCGACGATGTCGAGCTGCGAGCCGAGGCGCAGCTCGACCTGCCGCCGCCGGCTGGAAACCCCGTCATAGTAGACCGCGGGATAGGCACCGTCCTCGGCCGAACTCATCGCAGGGCAGGGCTCCGCGCTCAGAAGCCGGCCACGTCCAGGCCGTCGGCAAGGCCTTCACCGACAGCGCCGACCGCTTCGCCCTGGCCGGAAACGTCGTCCGCAGCGGCCAGATTGTGGACCAAAGTGCTTTCCGCCACGTGAGCCCAGACATCGCGGTGGAGGTAAATTCGGACGACTGCGCCGAACGCGAGCGCCATCAGCAGATATCCAACGGCGCTACCGGCAAGGAACGCCGGGTGTTGGGACACGAAGAGCAGGTGTTGCTCAACGGTTCCGCCGATCGAGAACAGCTCGCCGACGATCCAGAATATCCCCGCCAGCCAGCCCGAGAGGAGGGCCAAGAAGAGCACTGACCAGCCAACCGCTTTCCAGTAGCAGCCATTCAGCGCGCCGGCTGCAAGCCGCGACTCGAAGCAAACCTCGCCGAGGCGCAGCCCCGACACCCACCAGCGCCATTCGATCGCTTTGAAGGCGGCGTAAACGAACGGCGAGACCAGGAGGAAGAACACGATCACGATGAGCAGCAGTAAGGCGTCTATCAAGCTGGTGGGCGATGCGATGATCGGGATCGCAAAAGCGATGGCAATGGCGAGCAGGCCCGATAGCCATAGGCCCCAGGCTCGCCTGAACAGCTCGCCACCGGTCCCGTCGAAACGCCCTTGCAGGCTGCCATAGGCGGTGTGGCGCATCTTGAAGCGTTCGAGTGCCGCCGCCCGCCATGGCAAAGCGAACCCGAGCGAGATGACGACCAGCAGCCCCCAGAGGCCCGAGCGCCAGCCATAGCTCCAGCCGGAGCCACCCATCGAGAAGCGCAGGCCGCGCCAGAGCGTGCGGCTTAGGCGATACCGGCGCGCCCGATAGCGCGCGAACTCCGTGAACAGATAGAAGAACAGCACCAGAGGGATGCTGGCGAAGGCCTGCATCATCTCGGCTTCGAGCCCGATCAGGAAGTAGACGAGATAGACCGGGACCAGGATCGCCATGGCGATCAGGAAGCCGATCAGCAGCTCCTTCGCCCGGCCCGTATACTCGGCGGAATCGTCTCCGACCGACGTGTGCGACCAGAGATGGCGCCGGATATCGGTCGCCAGCCAGAACCTGTAGAAGCCGAAGGTGATGAGCTCCAGCAGGGCGCCGCGCGTCACCAGTTTGCGGAAGGTCGAGCGTTCGCCCGAGAACGAAACCCGATCGGCCGGTGGCGCCGGGTTGGCAACGGTCTGATGCATGGCCTGCGGCAGCCCCGGCGGCAGAATCAGGCCGCTTGGCGAGCCCTTGCGACCACTTTCACCGACGACGTTACGGCATGCAACCATAAGTTATGTCGGGCCACGTCCTGAATGCCATGGGCCCGACGCCTGGCATCGATCCTATCCCGATTTGGACGGCATCAATCCGTGCAGCCGTTCGCGAACCGCATCGGAGAAGGGCCTCGAC
>JAEXUU010000474.1 GCA_023452965.1 Pseudomonadota bacterium
GACTTCACCATCCTCGACACCGACGACCAGATTCGCCTGATGAAGCAGGTGATCCAGGCCGAGGGCATCGACGAGAAGCGCTGGCCCGGCCGCATGCTGGCCGGCTTCATCGATAGCTGGAAGCACCGCGGCCTTGCGCCCAAGGACGTGCCGCCGGGTGAGGCCGGCGTCTTCGCCAACGGCAAGGGCGGCAAGCTCTATGCCGCCTATCAGGACCGGCTGAAGACGCTGAACGCCGTCGATTTCGGCGATCTCCTGCTGCACTGCCTGACGCTGTTCCGCGAGCATCCCGACGTGCTCGCGAGCTATCATGAGCGCTTCCGCTACATCCTGGTCGACGAGTACCAGGACACCAACGTTGCCCAGTATCTCTGGCTGCGCCTGCTGGCACAGGGGCGTCGCAACATCGCCTGCGTCGGCGACGACGACCAGTCGATCTATGGCTGGCGCGGCGCCGAGGTCGACAACATCCTGCGCTTCGAGAACGATTTTCCGGGCGCGGTCGTGGTGCGTCTCGAACGCAATTACCGCTCGACCGGGCATATCCTTGCTACCGCTGCCAAGCTGATCGCCCGCAATGAGGGCCGGCTCGGCAAGACGCTGCGCACCGAGGACGAGGCCGGCGAGAAGGTCACCATTACCGGCGCCTGGGACAGCCAGGAGGAGGCGCGCCTGATCTCGGACGAGATCGAGGCGATGCAATCCAAGGGCGAGAACCTCGCCGAGGTCGCGATCCTGGTCCGCATCTCCGCGCAGATGCGCGAGATGGAAGAACGGCTCATCCATGTCGGCGTGCCCTATCGCGTCATCGGTGGCCCGCGCTTCTACGAGCGCGCCGAAATCCGCGACGCCATGGCCTATCTGCGCTGCGTGGTCTCGCCCACCGACGACCTCGCCTTCGAGCGCATCGTCAATGTCCCGAAGCGCGGCCTCGGCGACGCCACCATCCAGATCCTGCACAACCATGCACGGGCGACCGGCTTCTCGCTGATGCAGTCGGCCCGGGCCATGGTCGAGACCGATGAACTGAAGCCCAAGGCCCGCACCGCGCTGCGCGAACTGGTCGAGGCCTTCGCCCGCTGGTCGGCCCGGACCGAGAGCATGCGCCAGGGCGAGCTCGCGGAGCTGGTGCTGGAGGAATCAGGCTACACCGAGATGTGGCAGAAGGACCGCTCGGCCGACGCCGCCGGGCGTCTGGAGAACCTCAAGGAGCTCGTCCGTTCGCTCGACGAGTTCCCCGACCTGCCAGCCTTCCTCGAGCACGTCTCTCTGGTCATGGACGCCGATGGCGGCGAATCCGGCGCGCGCGTCTCGATCATGACCCTGCACGCCGCCAAGGGGCTGGAGTTCGACACCGTCTTCCTGCCCGGCTGGGAGGAAGGGCTCTTCCCCAACCAGCGCGCCCTCGACGAGAGCGGCCGCGCCGGCCTCGAGGAGGAGCGCCGCCTCGCCCATGTCGGCCTGACCCGCGCCCGCAAGCGCCTGAAGCTCTATTTCGCCTCGAACCGGCGCATCCACGGGCTCTGGCAATCGAGCCTGCCCTCGCGCTTCATCGACGAGTTGCCGGAAGACCATGTCGAGGTCGTCCAGGCGCCGACCGCCTACAGCCAGGGCGGCTATGGCGCCTCGCGCTTCGAGCGCATGGAGAGCTTCGGCTCCTCCTACCAGACACCGGGCTGGCAGCGGGCACAGGAGAACAAGGCGAAGTTCAATTCGGGCGGAGGCTCGGGCTTCTCCGATTCCGGCCAGCGCGGATTCGGCGGCGGCAAGCGCGGCCCGCTGATGATCGAGGGCGAGCTGACGGCGAAATCGACCGGCGGCTCGGCCTATGAGCCCGGCGCCCGCGTCTTCCACGTCAAGTTCGGCCCCGGCTCAGTCGCCAGCGTCGACGGCAACAAGCTGACGGTGGATTTCGACAAGGCAGGTAGGAAGATGGTGTTGGATAGTTTCGTGCAGAAGGCGGGATAAAAAAGCGTCAACTTGGATAAAAATGCAGGAAGAATATCATTTGATTCAGATTTCCTTACCTTGGATTATCGAAGTAGGCGCCGCCCTTGATGCAGCCAACGATATTTCTGCCGGAAAATCTCTCAGCGATTCACTGTATATATTACTCGGAATAAATTCAAAAATAGAAGCCGTCTTTGATCAAAGTATATACGGTCCTAATCTCAGAACATCTCGTCAAAAAGCGACAGAATTACACAAAGAAATTGAATCTATATTAGGTGATTTCAACCTAGAAAAAACTCTTACAGATTTTGAAGTTTGGGCTCTAAAAAATAAGCGGGATCAATTTAAAATAGTCTTCATGGCAGAACTTGGAGTCCTCCCTTCCTTTGTTGTTACTCAAAAAGAGGGCTTTGATACAGCCATATTGATCGAATCGGGGATTAGCCTGTTCCCCAAGAATCTGCTCACAAAAGCACCCGAAACAGCGAGGGACGCGGCTGAGGCGGGAAGAGCTTTGGCGTTCGAGCTAGCCACAGCGTGCGGTTTCCACTGCTTTCGCGTGACAGAATCCGTAGTTCGACGATATTGGGACGAAGTATCAGGAGGCGCAAAGCGTCCAAAGCCAGCCACGCTGGGCTCTATTGCCGACGCATTACTGAATAAGAACATCGGCGAAACGAAGATAAATGAATCCATACGCCAGATGACTAGATTACATAGAAACCCACTTATCCATCCCGAGGTAATTCTTAGCATCGATGAGGCAATTGGCCTAGTTGGAATTGCAAGGAGCGTGATAGGAGCAATGCTTACAGTTCTGCCCGACGTGCCAATAACGACGGGAGTACCCACGTCTCCCGAAACCGGAACCTGATGACCCATTACGTCGCCATCATCGAGGATCCAGGCCCTGACCACACCGTCGGTGTCTGGTTCCCGGACCTGCCCGGCTGCTTCTCGGCCGGTGACACGCTGGACGAAGCGATGGCCAACGCGCCCGACGCCCTGGCGCTGTGGATCGAATCGATGGCGGCGGACGGCAAGGCGATCCCGCGCGCTCGTACACCAGCGAACTGAAAGCCGATTCCGAGGTCGCGGCCGACATGGCTGCGCATACGATCGCGCTGATTCCGGCGCCTCGCCTCGCCTTCCAGCCGGCAGCGGAATAGGCGCTAGAACCTAGCCGTCATGCTCGCCCTTGTGGGGCGCATCCACGTCTTGAACACCGCGTTTCCTGAAGGAAAACGTGGATGGTCGGGACAAGCCCGACCATGACGGGAAAGGCGGCATCCAAGGCGAGAATGGCTTACCCCTCCTCCCGCTCCCGAAAGGCCCGCCGCGCCGCCGAGACTTCGGCATGGTACGTCTCCGCCCAGGTCCAGACCCCGCAGAAGGCCGCGCTGAGCTCGCGGCCGAGCTCGGTCAGCGTGTAGTCGACATGCGGCGGGATCACCGGGTGGACGGTGCGGATCACCAGCCCGTCGCGCTCCATCTCGCGCAGCGTCTTGGTCAGCATCTTCTGGCTGATGCCGCCGACGATGCGCCCGCATTCGGTGAAGCGCAGCGTGCCGTGCTCCTCCAGCGCTTCCAGCACCAGCATGGTCCATTTGTCGGCGACCTGCGCGATCACCTGTCGCACCAGCGACTCCACCGCCTTCGAGACCGGCGGGATCTCCTCGCTGCGCTTGTGCATCGCCGCCATCGCTTCGCGGATCGCATGCATGCCGACACTCTCCTTTTGGTGCGTATCGAACCTTTGGGCGCCTTCTTTCCGTTGGAGAGTAGCGACGCCAGCTGATGTCTCGCAACCACGAAAGGGATTTGCGATGAACATCACCGGCAACACCATCCTCATCACCGGCGGCGGCTCCGGCATTGGCCGGGCGCTGGCCGAGGCCTTCCACAAGGCCGGCAACCAGGTCGTCATCGCCGGCCGGCGCGAAGCGCTGCTCGACGAGGTGACCTCGGCCAACCCGGGCATGGAGGCGCTGCTGCTCGACATCCAGGACAAGGACGACATCACCGCCTTCGCCCGGCAGGCGGTCGAGAGCTTCCCGGCGCTCAACGCCGTCATCCACAATGCCGGGATCATGCGCAGCGAGGCGGTCGCGACCGGCGATTTCCTTGAGACCGCCGAGGACACGATCGCGACCAATCTGCTCGGGCCGATCCGGCTCACGGCTGCCTTGCTGCCGCATCTCCTGAAGCAGCAGCGCGCCGCGATCCTGACCGTCTCCTCCGGCCTCGCCTTCGTGCCGCTGGCGACGACGCCGACCTATAGCGCCAGCAAGGCCGCGATCCACTCCTGGTCGATGGCGCTGCGCGAGCAGCTCAAGGCGACCTCGGTCGAGGTCATCGAGATCGCCCCGCCCTACGTCCAGACCGAACTGCTCGGCCCGCAGCAGGCGGTCGATCCCGCGGCCATGCCTCTGGCCGAGTTCATTGCAGAGGCGATAGCGCTGCTCGAAAGCCAGCCGGAAACGGGCGAGATCATCGTCGAGCGTTGCAAGCCGCTGCGCTTCGCCGCCGAGAACGGCCAGGTCGCCGCGATTTTCACTCAGCTGAACGCGCAGCACGGCTGAACGATCGGTTG
>JAEXUU010000527.1 GCA_023452965.1 Pseudomonadota bacterium
CCGTCAGCCTGACCATGACGCTGGTCTTCCTCTGCGCCTGCATCGCGGTCATCGCCTGGATCTTTAAGACCGGCTACCGGCTGAAGAACTAGGGTCGGATCCCGACGGCGTCACATCCGTCTGTGCCGGACGGCGAGCGAAGCGCGGAGTCGGGTTGGCCTCGGTCCTGTGCCGACCCTTCGAGCGAAACCTGCCCGACGATGAGTCGAAGCAGGTCGGGGCGGGAATAGTGGCCGCCGGCGTCGACTGCGGACTTCGCGGCGAGAACGGCCTCCATCGAGCCTTCGGCGAGCAAGATGGTCTCGCCTTCGGCCGGGCCTGCGATGATCTCGCCGCGGGGATCGATGATGCAGCTCTGGCCCGTGTGCTCGTAGGTAGCGAGTTCCCGATAGCGCTCCGGCACGTCCTCGGTCATCCGGATGCCGGCCGCACAGATGACATAGCAGGCCGCTTTCGAGGCGAAGGCACGCGAGAGCAGGTGCTGGCGCGGCCAGATGATGTCCGGATAGGGCGGAGCATTGGCGGGCTCCCGCCCCGGCCACGCCGCGACGTGGATTTGGGTGCCCTGCGCCGCGAGGGCCTGCCCCGGAAGGAAGAGATTGTGCTCCCAGCAGTTCAGACCGCTGATCCGACCATAGGAGCGCTGGTGCACCCTCAGGCCCTCGGCATCGCCATCGCCCCAGACGGCGCGCTCGACATGCGTGCCCTTGAGCTTGCGGTGCCGCCCGAGGATGCGCCCCTCCCGTCCGATGAAGAGCAGCGTGCAATAGATGGTCCCGAGCGTCGCCGTGTCGCGTTCCACCACACCGATCACCACGTCGATGCCGCCCTCCCTGGCGGCGGCGCAGAGCCGGTCTGTCGCCGGCCCGGGAATTTCGACGGCGTTGGCCTGATACTCAGCCATCGCCCGCCAGCTCAGCGGGCGGAACTCCGCGTCGGCGAAGAACGGGTAGCCGTGAAGCCAGGCCTCGCCGAAGGCTGCGATCGTGGCCCCGGCCACCGCGGCCTCGGCGATCAGCCGGCAGGCCTTCTCCGTCGCGGCGTCGCGGTCGAACAGGATCTGGCGCGCCTGGATCGCCGCGAGCGTGAAGCGCCCTTCGACTGCCATGACCGTCTCCCATCGCGCTGCCTGGAACTGGTCTCCGAAGCGATGTTAGCTGCCTGCTGACATAACGAAATCAAAACTGCATTATTCCCGGCATAAGCGACCGTTATCGAGGCGGAGATGCCGCGAAACCTCGACATCGCCCTGCTGCGTGCCTTCGATGCCGTCGTGGCAGCCGGCGGCATCACGGCGGCCGCACGCCTTCTCAACCTGACGCAGGCTGCGGTCAGCCTTCAGCTGAAACGGCTCGAGGACAGCCTCGGCTGTCGCCTCGTCGAGCGGGGCCGCGCCGGCATCCACCTGACTCCTCAGGGAGAGCGCCTGATCGGCCAGGCGCGTCAGCTGCTGCGCCAGAACGACGAGGTCTGGGCGGCGATCGGCAGGCCTGCCTTCGCCGGCGAGGTCAGGCTCGGCATGCCGTCTGATCTCGTGCGGCCGTTCGGAACGCCGATCCTGCGGCGTTTCGATCGGGCCTGGCCGCAGGTGCGTGTCGTCATCGTTTGCGACAGCAGCGGCCGCCTGCTCGAACAGCTCGATCGCAGGGAGATCGATCTCGCAATCGTCGTCCAGAGCGCCGACACGACAGGCGGCGAGACGTTGCGGGTCGAGCCTCTGAGCTGGGTCGGCGCGCGCAATGGAACGGCCCATCTGCGCGAGCCGCTGCCGCTTTCGACAGGCGACGACACCTGCCCGCATCGCCCGGTCGCGTTGAAGGCGCTGGCAGCCGCGGGACGGGACTGGCGCTGCGTCTGCGAGGTTGCGAGTTTCGAGGCGATCTGCGCTCCGGTCGAAGCCGATATCGCCGTCTCGCCGATGCTGCCTTCGACGGTGCCGGAATCGCTGGCGGTTCTAAAGGAGTCGGTCGGCCTTCCGCCGCTGACCGACTTCCTGATCAATCTCTACCTACCGCGTGCAGGCGCAAGCGATGCAGCCCTGGAGCTGGCCCGCAACATTCGCGAACTGCACGGCGGGTAGCCCGGCGCAGTCCGCTCAGGCTGCCTTGATCTGCGTGAAGAAGGTGTCGAGCTCGCCGCGCAGCGTCGCCGCCTCGCGGGCGAGGTTCTCGGCGGTGCGCAGCACCTCGGCGGCCGCGCGCATCGCCTCGTCGGAGGCGGCGGTGACGCCGGCGAGCCGCTGCGCCACCGTCGCAGCGCCATGGGCGGTCGCCTGGGCGTTGCGGGCGATCTCGGAGGTCGTCGCGCGCTGCTCCTCGGTCGCGTCGGCGATGGCGCCGGTCTGGTGCGAGACGTCGCTCATCGTGCGGGTGATGGTGCCGATCGCGCTGACGGCGCCCTCGGCCTCGCCATGGAAGGCCTCGATCTGACTGGCGATGCCGTTGGTCGCCTCGGCGGTGCGGCTGGCCAGCGTCTTCACCTCGGCGGCGACCACGGCGAAGCCGCGCCCGGCCTCGCCGGCGCGGGCGGCCTCGATCGTGGCGTTGAGGGCGAGCAGATTGGTCTGCTCGGCGATGTCGCGGATCAGGTCGATGACGGTGACGATCTGCTCGGAGGCGCGGGCGAGATTGCCGACATGGCGGCTGGCGCCGAGCGCTTCCTCGCTTGCGCCGCCGACCATCGCATTGGCGCGGGCGACGCGGGCCGAGATCTCGCTGATCGAATCCGACAGGTTTTCGGCAGCGGTCGCGACCTGCTGGACATTGCCCGAGGCCTCCTGCGAGGCCGACTGAGCCCGGCCGATCTCGGAGGTCGCGGCGACGGCGAGGCCGTTCAGCATGCGTGCTGCGCTCTCCAGCGACTGGACGCCGCCGCCCACGGTCTGGAGCGCGCCGGCGAGCCTGGCGTCGAAGGCCGCGACGATCTCGTCTATGCGCCGCTGGCGCGCGATCCTTGCCTCCTCGTCGCCGGCAGCGGCGGTTTCCAGCAGGGCGCGGGCGCGCGCATTGTCGCGGAAGACTGCGACCGAGCGCGCCATGTCGCCGATCTCGTCGCCGCGCTCGACCAGCGGAATCTCGTCCACCGGCTCGGCCGCCGCCAGCGCCCGCATCGTCGCCGC
>JAEXUU010000605.1 GCA_023452965.1 Pseudomonadota bacterium
ACCTGCAGGCGCTCGACCAGCTCGTTGCCGCGGCCGCTGATCTCGTCGACCATGCGCTCGCCGGCGCGGCCGAGCGCGAGGGTGATCTGGTCGCCCTTGTCGCTCAGGGTCACCGTGACGCGTTCGCCGGCCTGCGCGACCGCCTCGGCGATCGAGCGGCTGGCGGTTTCGAGATCCTTGCTGATGTTCTCATGGGCGCCGCTGATCGCGAACTTGACCCGCTCGGCGTTGCCGACGACGGATTCGCGCTGGGTCACCAGTTCGTCGATGAGCGAACGCAGCCGGATTTCGTTGTCGGCATAGGCGCGCTCCAGCGTCGCGATCTCGCCGCGCACGATGGTCTCGAGTTCGCCGGCCCGCGCCACGGCGCGTTCGATGCCGTCGCCCATGGCGGCGACCTCGCGGCGGATGGTCTGGCTCAGCGAGAGCACGGAGTCGGTGGCGACGATCTCGGGCTCGGCGAGGCGCAGCGCGACCTCGGTCATCGCCCGCGAGACCAGACGCATCTCCTGGGTGCGGCGATAGAGCGCCGCCAGGACGAAGAAGAAGACGACCGGCGCACCGGCGCCGAGCGTGAGCAGGGCCCATTGTCCCGGGCCGAAGGCGGCGATGCCGGGCGGCAGGCCCTCGGTGAAGGAGCCGTAGCGGCTGACCAGCGTGAAGCCGACGCCGCCGAGCCAGGCGAGGGCGGCGAGAGCGGCGAACCAGTAGGGCTTGCCGGAGGGGCGGACGGAAAAGGCCTGGACCAGCGAGCTGGAGTCGCGGCGATCGTCATTGGCGACGCGGCTGGTGTCGGGGGCGATAGCGGGGCGCGGCGGCGGCGCGGGCTCGGCGGCGGCCTCGGACTTGAGCGGCGCGGCCTCGACCCGCGGCAATTCGACCTTGAGGTCGCCGCCGGCAGCGGAGGGCAGCTTCAGCTCCGGGCTGTCGGCGGTGTCGTCGCCCTTGGGCTGGTCCAGCCTCAGCGCTTCCTCGATCGCCGACATGGCGGCCTCGGTCGGATCCTGGAGCTTGTTCTGCCGGGTCATGAATGCCGCCTCGCTACGCTACTGGCGATGAGCGTGTCGTCACACGCCGCACGACGAAAACCGGCCGCCTCAAGCCGATATCCCGCAAGCGACACGACGCCCATCGTTTACTGTCTCGAAGCGTAGTTGAGGCAAGCACTGAATGAAACCAGTTTCCCTCGCCGATTCACAAACGTCGTTAACGCCTCATTCACCATGATGGCGCTTCCTAAGGGGTCACGAGACTGCGCCCGGCACGCGGTCTCGGACCTGAAAGTCGAGTACCGCAATGAGCAAGACAGCCATCGACCTTGAGCATCTCGCCCGCCAGACGGGCGGCGATATCGCGCTGGAGCGCGAACTGCTCGTCCTCTTCTCCCAGCAATGCGCCCGCCACCTGCGCACCATCCACGGCAGCGCCGACGATAATGCCAGGCGCGACGCCGCCCATACCCTGAAGGGGGCAGCCCGTGCGATCGGTGCCTGGCAGGTCGCCGACGCGGCCGATCTGATCGAGCAGCAGCTGGCCGCGCCGGGTTCGCATCCGCAGGAGGCGAGCATGGACTCGCTGACGCTGGCGGCGGCGGAGGCCCGTGCGGCGATTGCGCGCTTCGACTGCGCAGCCTGAAATCGCCGTTTCGCGCGCTTTCGAAATCCTCTAGAGACGATCTGGTCCGGGGCCTCCCGCGGACACCAATCCCTCTCGCGGGCGACTGGCGTGGCACGGCTCCTAGGCCGGGCCCGGAGCCGCCCGGACATGCAAGCCGCGAAGCCGCCAGGACGGCGCGCCGGAGTTCGACATGCCGAAGATCACGTTCATCGATGCCCAGGGGACGAGCCGCACGGTCGAGGGCGAGACCGGCTCGACGGTGATGGAGGTCGCGGTTCGCAACGGCGTGCCCGGCATCGAGGCGGAATGCGGTGGCGCCTGCGCCTGCGCCACCTGCCATGTCTATGTCGACGATGCCTGGCTCGAGGCGACCGGCCAGGCCGAGCCCATGGAGGAGGACATGCTCGACTTCGCCTTCGACGTCCGCCCGGGTTCGCGCCTGTCCTGCCAGATCCGCGTCCGCGACGAGCTCGACGGCTTGATCGTCCGTACGCCCGCCCGGCAGGGCTGAGGACGCCTACTCCGCCGCTGCGGGGGCAGGGACAGACAGCGTCGTCTCGTGGCCGGCGACCGGATGGCGTGGCACGAGCAGCGAAAGCCCGAGCGAGGCGGTCGCGACGCCGGCGCCGATATAGAACACCAGTGCCGGATCGCGCAGCCAGATCAGCCCGAAGGTGATCGGCAGGAACACGGCCGCGATGTGGTTGATCGTGAAGGCGACCGCCGAGGTCGGGGCGATGTCGGCGGGGTCTGCGATCTTCTGGAAATAGGTCCGCTGGGCAAGGACGAGCGTGAAGCAGACGCCGTCGATGACGAAGAAGGCGCCCGCGAACAGGGCGCCCCAGTTGCCGAAGACGCCGTGGCTCGCCAGCGCGTAGCCGATGAAGACCACGATCAGCGAGATGTTTTCGAGCTGGATGGTGGCGCGTTCGCCGATCCGCCCGACCAAGGCGCCCAGCAGCGGGCCGGCGAACATGTTGATGCCGTACGTCGCCAGCAGCAGCGTCGCCGTCGCCGCGACGTCGTAGCCGAAGCGCTCGACCAGCAGGAAGCCGCCGAAGGCCATGAAGATCTGGCGTCGCGCCCCCGACGCGAAGGTCAGTGCATAATAGAGCCAGTAGCGCTTGCGCAGCACGAAGCCCTTGTTCTGCGGTACCGCGCCCTGGAAACGCGGGAACAGCGCGATCGCGACGACGGTCAGCGCAATGGTGACGAGACCGGCGCCGAGGAAGACCGTGGCATAGCTCGGCTGGAGGGTCCGCCAGATCAACGCGATCGAGCCGAAGGCCAGCAATTGCGCGACCGCCGAGGCGCCGGCGATCCGGCCGAGCAGGCGCGGCGCCTCCGATTTGGGCAGCAGTTGCAATTGCAGGGATTGCTGGGCCGTCTCGTAATAGTGGAAGCCGATCGACATGATCGTCGTCGTCAGCAGCAGCCCGCCGAGGCTCGGATAGAAGCCGGTGAGCGCGACGCCGAGGCCCAGCGTCAGCAGGCTGAGATAGGCCAGCACCTGCTCGCGCATGATCCAGAACAGGATGATCGCGGTGAAAGCCAGGAAACCGGGAATTTCGCGCACCGATTGCAGGATGCCGATATCCTGCCCGGTGAATCCCGCCGCTTCCTTGGCGAAATTGTTCAGCAGCGCGCTCCAGCTCGCGTAGCCGAACCAGTTGACGAAGGCGAGCACCATCAGGAAGCTGGTCGGAGAGGCGATGAGCCCGGTCAGCCGGCGAGGGGGGGAGGCTTCGGACATCGACACATCCGGACAGGAGAAAGCCGCGTCGGGGCGACCGAGCCCGCGATGGGGCGGCCTCCGCCGGACTGTTAAACCCATGCGGTTCCGCGTCAAATTCCGCGGCATCATGACGACCATGCGTGCGCCCGGTTGATCGAGCGCAACGACCGGGAACGCGCCCGGCGCCAGAATTCAGTCCAGTCGAGCACAGCGAGGAGAATGCGATGTACAAATCGATTCTGGTTCCGGTCGATCTCGCCGAAGCGGATTTGGCGGCCCCCGCAATCGCGGCTGCTGAGTCCTTCGCAACAGCCTCGGACGGTACGGTGCGGCTGGTCTATGTCCGCTCGCTGGTGCCGATCACCTACATGGAGTTCGTCCCGGCCGATTTCGACGCCGGTCAGCAGAACGAGGCCGAGCAGCAGCTCGCCGAGATCGCCGCCAAGGTTAAGCTGCCGAGCGACCGCGTTTCAGCCAAGGTGCTGGTCGGCTCGGTCCATGGCGAAGTGCTGGCGGAGGCCGATGCCAGCGGCGCCGATCTGATCGTGATCGGCTCGCACGAGCCCGGCATGCTCGCCTATGTCATCGGCTCGAACGCCTCGACGATTGTCAGGCGAGCCAAGTGCTCTGTGCTGGTGGTGCGGTAGGACTGTCGCCTGGAGCCGGCCGGCTCAGCCCGGTCGGCTCTGCCCTCCGGGCACGAGCTCGTCCGGCACCTCGCCGCATGACAATTCGCACGGGCGATTGAGCCTCACCATCGGCCAGACCTGCCAGAACGAGGCTGCACCGAGGATGATGCCAAGCCAGCCGGCTGTGGTTGCGCCCTGCTGGAAGGCACGCAGGGTGAACCAGGTCAGCATCACCAGCGAAAGCCCACCGACCACCGTCAATGCCAGCCACAGCGGGAAAGGCTTGCCGCCGACGAAGCGAGCCTTCGGGTTCGCCCGCGCGATCGCAGCCGACAGCGCCGTGACGAAGGCGTGGTAGCGCGCATCGTCGCGGTCGATATCGGTCAGCGAGCGCCAGGACAGATTGCCGAAGGTGATGCGCTTGCCGTCGGTGAGCTGCAACTGCGTGCGATAGCTCTTCGCGGTGACATTGCTCGGCGCATAGAGAAAGCGCACCTGCTCGACCGCCGAGAGCCTGACCCGGTCGACCTTGCGCGTGCTGTCGATCTCGAGCGTGTCGCCTTCGAGCCGATAGGCGATCTCGAAGCCGATCGGCTTGGGGCGCTGGCGCCAGGAAGGTTTGGGGGCGTCGTCTTCGGCTTGCATGGCGCGAAGCTCTAGCCGCCATTGGCTGTGGGGGTAAAGCAGAGCTTTTGGAATTGCGCTGCGGTTCTGTCCGATTCGCTTCGGCTACCGCGTCAGCGCCTTCATCGCGCCGTCGAGCCCGTCCAGCGTCAGCGGGAACATCCGTCCGCCCATCAGCCCGCCAATCTGGCGGATCGACTGGGTGTAGCTCCACAGATGCTGCTGCACCGGATTGAGCCAGACCGACTTCTGGAAGCGCTCGGTCAGCCGCCGCATCCAGACCTCGCCGGGCTCTTCGTTCCAGTGCTCGACCGAGCCGCCCGGCATCGCGATCTCGTAGGGGCTCATCGAGGCGTCGCCGACGAAGACCAGCCGATAAT